>JBBSKE010000551.1:0-2194 GCA_038256595.1 Tepidiformales bacterium
CAGCGCCGCCGCGGCCGTCGTGGATGCGGTAGGTGCCCGCGCTGTGCCACGCCATCCGGATGAAGAGCGGCCCGTAGTGGCCGTAGTCCGCTGGCCACCAGTCCTGCGAGGTCGTCATGGCCGTTTCGATGTCCGCTTTCAGGGCATTGAGGTCGATCTTCTTGAATTCTTCCGAGTAGTTGAAATCCTTGCCCATCGGGTCCGACAGTGAGGAGTTCAGGTGGAGAACTTTGAGGTCCAGCTGGTTCGGCCACCAGTCCTTGTTCGATAGCGTCATGTGTTTCTCCTTTGGCTAGTGCTTTCATGCGATGCAACGCAAACAGAACGTCGATGGATATCCGGCCGGCAACCGAGGTTATCTCGAACCGCCGGACGTCCATGGGAAGGGAATGGCGCCCATGGGCACCGGTTTTTGCAATGTCGTAGGCGATAATACCACCCTGTTCGTTACTCTTGAGCACACATCCGCGCGAACGTGGTAAGCCGCCCGGCAGCGCTGCCGCACCAAGGCTGCGAGAGCGGCAATTGCCCTTCCACGAGACCTTCGACATTCCCACGAGCGGTTGGACGCTTATCCTCGGTTGCGTCGCCGCGCCCCATGTTCTGCCGCGGTTTCGCGACCGAGTTCGCCATTCCTGGATGACAACGGCGGCGTCTGCGCGCAGAATCTCGCGAGCGAGCGGAGCCCGGCTCCGACGCAACCAGGAGGCACGAGATGGCAGGACGTTTGCAGGATTCGGTCGTAATCGTTACTGGCGCGAGCCGCGGAATCGGCGCCGATGTCGCCCGGGTCCTCGCGCGCGAAGGCGCTAAAGTCGTCGCCACCGCCCGAACGGTCAACGAGGGCGACTTTCACATCCCCGGCTCCCTCGCCGAGACCATCGCGAGCATCGACGCCGAGGGCTACGAAGCCGTCCCCTTCCGCTGCGATGTCGGCAACGAAGCCGATGTCGAGGCACTCGCCGCCTTCGCCATCGATCACTACGGTCGCATCGACGCGGTCATCAACAACGCGGGTATCGCGACCCCGGGGACGATCGAATCGATGAAATGGCGGCACCTGCAGCTCGCCTGGAATATCAACGTGGCTGCCCCGGCGCAGCTCTCGCGGCTTGTGCTGCCGCATTTCCGGGAGCGCGGCTCGGGCGGAATCATCAACATCTCCTCGGGCGCGAGCCGAGGGCCGGGCGCCGGCCCCTATGCAAAGCGCGCGGAGGGTGGCACCGTCTACGGCCTCACGAAAGCAGCCCTCGAACGGATGACCCAGGGCATGGCCGCCGAACTCTGGGGGACCGGGATCTCCGTGAACGCGCTCTCGCCGGGCAAGCAAATCTTCGTCGGCGGCACGGTCTACGTTGCCGAACACGACCCCGCGTTCCAGGTCAGCAATCTCAGCGGGCGCCGCAAAGATGGCACAATCATGGGCGACGCCTGTCTCGAAATCCTCACCGCCGCCCCGGCCGTCTTCACCGGCCGCGTGGTCACGGACGAGGAGGCGCTCACGCAGCTCGCCGGGGTTACGAACTTCGACCACTACGCCACCTTCTAATGCAGGCTCCCGGCTGGTTACGCAGGCCAAAAGGGTGCGAAGAGCGGATCCGCGCGGACTTGCCGCGCCGCCGCCAGCATTCGACAATTCGCGCATGGTTCACGCATGACCAGCGACACCCCCCGTGTCATCGGCCTTTACACCGCCATTTCGGCGGGTGAGCCGATGCAATCGCACGAATTCGTCGATGTCGAAGCCGGGCTCGGCATCGTTGGCGACCGTTACGCCACCCGTCTCGGCCACTGGAGCGACCCGAAGTGGCGCGACCAGCAGCTCACGCTGATCGGCATCGAGCTGCTCGACGAACTGCGCCTCGCGCCCGATGCTCTGCGCCGGAACATCGTGACCCAGGGCATCGAACTCTACGACCTCATCGGGCTCGAATTCGCGATTGGCAGCGTCGTGATGCGCGGCCAGCGAATCTGCGCTCCCTGCGCCTACATTGGGCGGCTCAACCAGCGCGAGCGTCTCTTCACGGACCTCGCCGGGCGGGGCGGCATTCGTGTTTCGGTGGTGGGCAGCGGTCAGATGCAAGTCGGCGACGAGATTCGCGTGCTCGGCCTCGGCGACCCAATCGCCGAAGATGACCCTCCCGGTCACTGACCTCGGTAGCTAGTCGCCCCCCTAGACCTTCTCGACTGCCCC
>JBBSKE010000552.1:0-2179 GCA_038256595.1 Tepidiformales bacterium
CGCGCAGGTCTTCGAGCGTCTTGTCGATGTCATCGACCTTCATCGCGACCAGGTGGACGCCTTCGCCCTGTTCAGCGAGGCGCTTGGCGATCGGCCCGGTGTCGCCGGTGGCCGAGACCAGTTCGATGTACGAATCGCCGAACCGGAAGAACGCCATGGTCATCCCGGCGGCCTCCGAGACGCTGCGGTCGCTGACTTCGTTGCCATAAATGGCCTCGTAGCGCCCGACGGCAGCTTCGATATCCTTGACGGCGATGACGACGTGATCCACTCCGTTAAACATGGGAACCTCAATTGCTAGGAAGATTGGTGAACACTACGCGGCACGCAGTCAGGGAACAACGGGCGACCGGGCGAAAAGCTGAGACGGATGCCATCAAGCACGGCGGCCGCGACCTGCCGTTCACGGTCGTGCGCAGCGCTCAACGCCAAAAATCCATCTCGGTGGGCGTGCGCGCGGGCGAAGTGCGGGTCCTCGCACCGGCCTGGGTCAAGAAGGACGAGATTCGCCGCATCGTGAAAGAACGCGGCGACTGGATCTTCGAACGGCTCGCGGCGGCGCCGCCACCAGACGAAAGACCGGCCCTGGCATCCGGCCACATACTCATGCTCATGGGCGACGACATCGAGTTGCAGGTCGAACGTGCCCAGCGGACGAACGTCTCGGCGCGGGTCGTGGAAGGCCGCATGCTCGTCAGCATCCCCGCGACCCTGCCCCCTGGAAGCGAGGACGAAGCCATTCGCCACGCCCTCCGGCTCTTCTACGACCGCGTCACACTCGCGATGGTCGAGCAGTATGTGGTCGATCTCGCGCCAGTGGTCGGCAAGAACCCCGGACGCATCTACGTGCGCGAGCAGACGACGCGCTGGGGCAGTTGCTCCCCGGATGGCTCGCTGCGGTTCAATTGGCGGCTCTCGATGCTCCCGCCGAGCGAGGTCGAGTACGTGGTCGCGCATGAACTCTGCCACCTGCTCCAGCCGAACCATTCAGCCGCCTTCTGGGCCGAAGTGGCGCGCGTTCTGCCCGGCCGCGGAATCGGTCCCAAGCGCGTCCAGGCCTCCGTGCGCGAACTGCCACTGTAGCCCCGCCCCGGCACAAATGGAGGAACCGCGACCGGCAGAGAGCGGGTGCGTGACCAGCCACTACATCGACTGCCGCAGGCCCACGTCCTGTAGCCTGGAACTGCACCGAGTGGCCACGATGCTCCATGCCCAGGCGGGCGCTGTCGCTGGAGCCAACGTGGCAACCTGCTGCGATGCCCCAGAAGTAGGTCAGGCGATGACGCCCGCTGCCACAAGCTCGATATATTCGTCCTCGCTCAGCCCAACTATCTCGCGGAAGACGTACTCATTGTGCTCGCCGAGGGCGGGCGCGCGCCGTAGGGTGCCATCGACGCCCTCGAACCGGATCGGCTCCCCGTAGATCGTGATGGCGAGGTCTGGTTCGGCCGGTTGGTGGAGCACCTGGAAGTGCCGCCCGAGGCATGGGTCGCGGTCCAGCTGGTCGGCGATGCTCTCGACCGCCGCCGCCGCGATGCCGAGCGCCTGGAGCGCGTCTGCCGCCTCCCAGCGGTCCTGCTTCGAGGTCCATTCGCGGACGATTTCGTCGAGGGCGTCTTCGTTCGCCTTGCGCGCGGCATGCGTCGCAAAGGGTGGGTCCGTCGCGAGGTCCGGACGGCCGATGGCGCTGGCGAAACTTCGCCACTGCTCGTCGCCACGGACCGCGATCGCCAGCCATTCGTCCTCGCCGCTGGCCGGGTAGGCGCCGTGAGGGCAATGGTTCGCATCCCGGTTCGCGCGGCGAGCCGGCGAGCGCCGTTCGCCGTCGAACTCCATCCACTCGGCGCCGAGCAACGAGATCATGCCCGAGAGCTGGTTAACTTCGATCTCCTGGCCCTCGCCGGTCGCATCTCGCTGGCGAATGGCCGCGATCACGGTGGAAGCGAGAAAATAGGGAGCGGCGAAGTCGGCGAAGGCGATGCCGAGGCCCGTCGGCGGCGTCCCGGGGAATCCGGAGAGCGCGTTCACCCCCGCGGTCGCGGCGATCATGTTGCCGAAACTCGCCAGTGGCGCCCAGGGCCCCGAGCGGCCCGGCCCCGGCAGGTGGACCACGATGATCCTCGGATTCACCTTGCGCAGTTCTTCGTAGACCAGCCCCATGCGCTCGATGGCGCCGGGC
>JBBSKE010000553.1:0-2175 GCA_038256595.1 Tepidiformales bacterium
CTCCGCGCTGCCAGACATCATCATCACCATCGGCAAGAACTACCGGTCGCCGGGGTAGCCGTCATGCAACGCACACTCCCCCGTCCATTTCGGCGTATTCGCGCGGGCGGCTACCCTGTCGGCATGCCCAAGCGGGTCTTCGATGTTGCCCTCATCCTTCTCACCGCGCCCGTCACCGTGCCAGTCGCCCTGGCCACGGCGCTCCTGCTTGCCGTCGAACTGCGCGGCAATCCCATCTTCATCCAGGAACGTATCGGCCTCGATGGGCGCCCCTTTCGCATGATCAAGCTGCGCACGATGCGCCACGCCGCGCCCGGCGAGCAGCCCCGCTACGAGATCGACGACTGGGAGACCTTCGTCTTCAGCCCGGCCGGCGTGCGCGACCCACGCCTCACCCGCGTTGGCGAATTCGCGCGCAAGGCCTCGATCGACGAACTGCCTAACCTCATCAACGTCCTCCGCGGGGAGATGAGCATCGTCGGCCCGCGACCAGAGATCCCCGCGATCGTCGAACAGTACCCGGAGAGCTTCCATCGCCGCCACGCGGTCCTCCCCGGTATCGCCGGACTCGCGCAGGTGAGCGGACGTTCGGATTTGACCTACGCCGAAACTGTTCACTACGATCTACAATATGTTGACCAACGGTCGATGTTCGGCGACATCGGCATCCTTCTGCGCGCGTTGGCTGTCGTCCTGAGGGGGAGTGGCGCACGTTGAGCTCCGCACCGAATACCAACCGGTCCTTTTCTTCGGCACTTTCCGGGCTCCTCGCGGGTGACCCGGTGCATGTCCTCGGCGCAATGATCCTCGATGTCCTCGTCATCGCCGTGGCCTACGCCGCCGCCCTCATGCTCCGCTTCGATGGCGACGTGCCAACCGAGAACGCTGAGTTCGTCGCGAGAATCTTCGCGCTGCTCGCCGGCGGCTACGTCATCGGCAACCTCGCCTTCGGCGTCTACCGCACTGTCTGGACCTATGGCAGCCTCGGCGACGTCCTCACGCTCTTCCGGCCAGTCTTCCTCATTACCGTCATCATCTTCGGCATCAACTTCTGGGTGCAGGAACGCGACCTGCCGCTCTCCGTGGTGCTCATCGCCGGCGCGCTCATCTTCCCCGGCATGACCGTCGTGAAGATGCGCACCCGCGTCCTCGCCCGCGCGCCATGGTCCGGGGCTGATTCCCGGCGCATGCTCATCATCGGCGCGGGCCACACCGGCCAGCTCCTTTCGCGCGAAATGCAGAGCAGCCAGTCGCTGCGTTACCAGCCCATCGGCTACCTCGACGACGACCCGCGCAAGCTCCACACCCGCATCCATGGCCTGCGCGTCCTCGGCGCCGTGAGCGACCTCGAACATGTGGTGCGCCGCAATCGCGCCGAGATCGTCGCGATCGCCATCCCGCGCGCGCCCGGCCCCGTGATCCGCGACATCGTCGGCGCCTGCCAGGGCCTGAACGTGACTGTCCGCATCGTCCCTGGCGTCGAAAAGTGGATGGCCAGCGGCCAGGTCGAGAGTCTGCGCGAACTAACGCTCGACGACCTCCTCGGCCGCGAGCCGGTGGAAGTCGACCTCGCCGCCTGCTCCCAGTCGGTCAACGACAAGGTCGTGCTCGTCACCGGTGCGGCCGGTTCGATTGGCTCGGAGCTCTGCCGCCAGATTGTCGCCTTCCAGCCGCGCGAGATGCACCTCCTCGACAACAACGAGAGCGGTCTCTTCGACCTCGCCGCCGAGATTCGCTCCATCTCCCCGCAGACCACCCTCCGCCTCTGGATCGCGAGCGTGATGGACGCTCAGAAGGTCGACTCGATCTTCAACCGCGTGCGCCCGCAACTCGTCTACCACGCCGCCGCCTACAAGCATGTGCCGCTCATGGAGGAGCACCCGGACGAGGCCTTCCGCGCGAACGTCCTCGGAACGGTGAACGTCGCGCGAGCGGCCCGCACCTACCAGGCCGGCACCTTCGTCCTCATCTCGACCGACAAGGCGGTGCGCCCGAGCAGCATCATGGGCGCGACCAAGCGCATCGCCGAGTTGATGGTCCTCGCCCTCTCCCGCGACAGCGACCGCACGCGATTCGTTGCGGTCCGCTTCGGCAATGTGATGGGCAGCCGCGGCTCCGCGCCGCTCACCTTCATGCGCCAGATCGAACGCGGCGGCCCGGTGACCATCACCCACC
>JBBSKE010000554.1:0-2165 GCA_038256595.1 Tepidiformales bacterium
GTCGAGAACTTCTCGAGCGGCATCATGGCCAGCTGGGGCCTCGACTACGAGGACCTGAAGGCGATCAAGCCCGATATCATCTACTGCTCGATTTCCGGGTTCGGCCACTGGGGCCGCGACAAGGATTTCGTCACCTGGGGACCGACCGCGCAGGCGCTGAGCGGCATCACCTCGATGTCCGGGCTGCCCGGCAAGCCGCCCGCCGGCTGGGGCTTCAGCTATCTCGACCACACGGCCGGGTACTACGGCGCGAACGCTATCCTCATGGCACTGCACCACCGCAACCGCACCGGAGAGGGCCAGCACATCGACATCTCCCAGGTCGCGACCGGGATGATCCTGACCGGGCCGGCCGTGCTCGACTACACGGTCAACGGCCGCGGCTGGCGGCGCGAAGGCTTCCCGCCCGGCAACCACGCCCACGAGCCGAATGTCGCTCCACATAACACCTATCAGTGCCTCGGTGACGACCGCTGGGTCGCCCTCGCAGTCACCTCCGAGGCCGAGTGGCAGGCCCTCGTTCGAGCCATGGACGAGCCGGAATGGGCCGCCAGCCCCGATTTCGCCACCAACGGCGACCGCCTCGCCCACCAGGACGAACTCGACCGCCACATCAGCGCCTGGACCGCCGACTTCGACGACTACGAGCTGATGGCGCTGCTCCAGTCCGCCGGTGTGCGTGCCGCCGTCTGCCAGAAGCCCGGTGACCGCCGCGAGACCGACCCGCAGCTCCAATCGCGCGACTGGTGGACCACGCACGTGCACGGCGAAATCGGCGAGTGCGAGTTCGATGGCGTCTGTCCGCGGCTCTCGGAGACGCCGGGCACGGTGCGGTCGGCGTCGCCAATGCTCGGCGCGGACACGTTCGACGTCATGCGCGACATCATCGGCATGAGCGACGAAGAGATCGCCGAGAACCAGGGCATGGGGGTGTTCATGTGACCGGACCACTCGCGGACCTTCGCGTCATCGAAATTTGCGACGCGCCCGGACAATACGCCGGCAAGCTGCTCGCGGACATGGGCGCCGACGTCATCAAAGTCGAGACGCCGGCCGGTTCAAGCGCGCGCGCCGTCGGGCCGTTCGTCAAGGACATCCCGGGGCCGAATCGTTCGCTGAACTTCTGGTACTACAACACCAACAAGCGCTCGGTGGTGCTCGACTGGGAGAACAACGCGGAGGCGAAAGCCACGCTCCTGCGGCTCATCGATGGCGCCGACCTCGTGCTCGAAGACCGCGCGCCCGGCGAACTCGCGAGCTTCGGCATCGACCTCGCGGCCCTTCGCACGGTCCAGCCAGACCTGCTGACCTGCTCGATTACGCCGTTCGGGCAGGACGGCCCCTGGGCGCAGTACCGGACGACCGACATGGTCAGCCTCGCCGCCGGCGGGCCGATGAACATGAACGGCTACAGCGAAGCCGACGTCCCGCCGAACACCCCGCCCATCCATGGCAAGGGCGACCAGGGCTACAACACGGCCTGCCATTTCGCGCTCCACGGCATCCTCGCGGCGCTCTTTCACCGCGACCGCACCGGCCAGGGCCAGGCGGTAGACTGCTCCATCCACGAGGCGCTCTCGAGCACGACCGAGGTCGGCCTGCCCTACTGGCTCTACCACAAGGTCAACGTCATCCGCCAGACGGGCCGCCACGCCGCGGGCACCGTCACCGAGCCGTGGTACTTCCCCACGAAAGACAACAAGGGTGTCATCCTCTATGGCATCGGCCGGGACAATTCGAGCTGGGCGAAGCTCGTGAAGTGGTTCCAGGAAGAGGGTTTCGGCGCCGAATTCAGCGACGAGCGGTTCGCCAGCGTTGCCGCCCGTCAGCCGGGTCGCGGTTCGCCCGTCGCCGCCGAGATTTCGGCCGAGGTCACCCGCTTCATGGCCGCCCACACCGCCGAGGAGATCTATCGCGGCGGGCAGACGCGCGACCAGGCCTGGGGCGTGGTTCGAACCCCGGAAGAGACCCTCGCCGACGAGCACTGGCACGACCGCGGCTTCTTCGTCGAAGTGGCGGGCGAAGGCGTCGATGCGCCGGTGATGATGCCGGGCGCGCCCTACAGTTTCAGCGCGACTCCATGGGAACTGCGCCTCCCAGCGCCAAAACTCGGCGAACACACCGAAGAGGTGCTCGCCGAGATCTGGTAGTGGTGCCGGGTTCGA
>JBBSKE010000555.1:0-2149 GCA_038256595.1 Tepidiformales bacterium
CACCGAGCCCAGTGCCACCTTCTCGGCCTGCTTCGGCGCGCCGTTCATGTCGCATCACCCGCAGGTCTATGGCGATCTCTTTGCGCAGAAGCTGGCGGAGAGTGGGGCGCAGGTCTGGCTGATCAACACCGGCTGGATCGGCGGTCCCTACGGCATTGGCAAGCGCATCGCCATCCAGGAGACGCGGAAGATGGTTCGCGCCATCCTCAACGACTCGATGGAAGGCGGCGAGTTCCGCAAGGACCCGCAATTCGGCTTCGAAGTCCCGCTTTCCTGCCCCACGGTGGATAGCGCGCTCCTCCAGCCGCGTGACCTCTGGGACGACAAGGCTGCCTACGACACCTCGTACCAGTCGCTCGGCGAGCAATTCCAGCGCAACTTTGCCCAGTTCCGCGACCTGGTGACGCCGGATGTCGCCGCCGCCGGTCCGTAAGTCCTGCGATGTCACGCGTAACGGTTGAGCCGGCGGGCATCGAGTTCGATGTCCCGCCCGGCGAGACCGTGATGGACGCTGCCACAGCAGCCGGGTACTTCTGGCCCGAAGGTTGCCCTCGTAACGGCGAGTGCACGAACTGTGCCCTGCAGCTCATCTCCGGGCTGGGCCGCGTCAGCCCGATGGGGCGGTTCGAACGCGCGAACCTCGTCCGTCAGCGCGGCCAAAGGAGCATTGAAGACCCACGCCTGCGCCTCGCCTGCCAGCTCCGGATCGAGGGCGACATCATCGTCCACAAGCTGGGCGTTCGCCCGCTCTCCGAGTGACAGCGGAAACTTCGATAGTGCCAACCCCGATGTGAGAGCTCCTCCAGTTAGCTTAAACTGCCGCCCAGGCCGGGCTGCCCGCGAGTGGCCCGATGTTCCTACCCTTACTCTTGTATAAACTTGGATTCACAACCGTTTTCTTCAAGCGGGTGTGCCAGACATGGGGTTAGCAAATGCCGTACGTCATCTCGGAGCCGTGTATCACCGTCAAAGACGCGAGTTGCGTGGATGTTTGCCCGGTCGATTGTATCCACAGTTCCGATGATGCTCCGCAGTTCTACATCAACCCGGACCAGTGCATCGATTGCGCCGCCTGTGAAATGGTATGTCCCGTCACAGCCATATTTCATGAGGATTCCCTGCCCGACGAATGGAAGCCATTCATCGAAGTCAATGCAGGATTCTTTCGCGAATGACACGAGGGTAGGATGGAACTCGCACAACTCGAAGCATTTCTCCAGGTGGCGCACCACCGATCGTTCAGCCGGGCCGCGGAGGCACTGTTTCTCACGCAGCCTTCCGTGACCGCGCGCATCCAGTCGCTCGAACGCGAAATCGGCGAGCGGCTGTTCGAGCGCACCGGGCGCAGCGTCTCGCTCACGGATGCGGGCATCGCCTTCATCCCCCACGCTCAGCGCGCCCTGACCGCCGTCCAGGAGGGCCGCGACGCCATCGAAGCGGTCAGCCATGGCGATGTCGGCAGCCTGCGCATCGGCGCAAGCTCCAGCATCGGCACCTATGTGCTGCCGAACATCCTCAAGCGATTCCGCGTGGAACGTCCGCGCGTCCACGTCCACCTCAGCAGCGGCACCAGCGAAGACATCATCGAGCGGCTCATCTCCGGTGAGACGCACGTGGCCATCTGCCGCCTCACGCAGCACCCGGAAGTGGAATCGCTGCACCTCTACAACGACGACCTCACGCTGGTGGTGGCGCCGAACCACCCATTCGCAGTCAAGGGCCGGGTTTCGATCGCCGAAGCTGGCCGCGAGCCGTTCCTCTTCTTCGAACGGAGCAGCAGCTACCACGGCCTCATCTACAGCATGTTCCTGCGCGTCGGCGTCGTCCCGGAATCGGTGATGGAGCTGGACTCGATGGAGACGACGAAGCACATGGTCGAGGCCGGCCTCGGCATCGCGATTCTGCCGGAAGTCTCGGTCAGCCGGGAACTTGAGGCGGGCGAACTGAAGCGCGTCGATATTCGCGACATGGAGCAGCCCGCCCAGCGAGAAGTCGGCGTCCACGTCCTTCGCAACTACACGCCGGCTCTCCCGGTGCGGGACTTCCTGCGTATGCTCACGACCGAGTACGGCATCCTGAACCCGTTCGAGGGCAAGAAGAACCAGCCAGTCACGATTTAGCCCGCCAATTCGAACCCGGCACCACTACC
>JBBSKE010000556.1:0-2144 GCA_038256595.1 Tepidiformales bacterium
AGTTCGCCGGGGGCCTCGTCCGTCCCGGCGAGGAGTGAGCCGAGCATGACCGTGTCGCCGCCTGCGACCAGCGCCTTCGCGATATCGCCCGAGAACTGGAGGCCGCCGTCCGCGATCACCGGGATGCCGGTGCCGCGCGCGGCGAGCGATGCTTCGTAAATCGCGGTCACCTGGGGGACACCAACTCCGGCTACCACGCGCGTCGTGCAGATCGAGCCAGGGCCGATGCCGACCTTGATCGCGTCGGCGCCGGCATCGACCAGCGCCTGGGCGCCGCCTCGCGTGCCGACGTTGCCGCCGATGATGTCGATGTCCGCGAACGCCGGGTCGTCCTTGAGGCGTCGGATAATGTCGAGCACGCCCTTCGATTCGCCGTTCGCGGTATCGACGATGATGACATCCACGCCGGCATCCATCAGGGTGCCCGCGCGCTCCCAGGCGTCGCCGAAGAAGCCGATAGCGGCGCCGACTCGCAGCCGGCCATCGTCGTCTTTGGTGGCGTAGGGGTACTTCTCTGCCTTGTCGAAATCCTTCACGGTGATGAGCCCGCGCAACCGTCCGCGTTCGTCGACGAGTGGCAGCTTTTCGATCTTGTGGCGGGCGAAAATGGCGAGCGCGTCGTCCGGGTCGATGCCCTCCGGCGCAGTGATGAGCGGCATCTTCGTCATCACGTCGCGGACCAGCGTGGTGTGCTTTTCAGCCGGGGAGACGAAACGCATGTCGCGGTTCGTAATAATGCCGACGAGCGTGCCGTCGGCTTCGATGACCGGCAGGCCGGAGACGCGGAACTGGCCGCAAATCGCGTCAACTTCGGCGACGGTTGCATCGACCTGGGTGGTCAGCGGATTCGTGATCATGCCGGATTCGCTGCGCTTCACCTTGTCGACGTGGGCTGCCTGCTCGTCGATCGAAAGGTTGCGATGGAGGACGCCGATGCCGCCGTACCGGGCCATCGCAATCGCCATTCGCGCTTCAGTGACCGTATCCATGGCGCTCGAGACCAGCGGCGACCGGAGCGCGATGCGACGGGTCAGTTGCGTGGTCGTATCGGCCTCACTCGGGATGACGTCGGTGTATCCGGGCAGAAGCATGACATCGTCGAAAGTAAGCCCGACGAATCCGAATGGGTCCGGTTGCTCCATGTTTTTCCTCATCCTGTCCAGCTGATAGCCCGGGAACTCCGCACTAAAGTCGTTCTATTCATACTAACTTACCCGGTTCGGCGCTGCGTTAAACCATTTCGGGCGAAAGATTCAATGAAGGGCATCTCGAATCGATCGAGGCTGCGGGAAAGTGGGCGCTGGAGCGTCCCAGGGAACGACGAAGGCCGCATCACCCGGGGGTGACGCGGCCTTCGCGGAGCATTGCTGCCGGAGTGCGAGTTAGCGAGTCAGCCAGGCGAACTGCTGAGGCTTCCGCTGGCTCTTGGCGCTAATCATGATGTTCACGATGCTCGGCTTCTCGGTCGCGAGGGCCTCTTCGAGGACACCCTTGAGCTCGGACTCTTCGGTGACGAAGAAGCCCTTGCCGCCGTAGATTTCGGCCATCTTTTCGTAGCGGGCGCGCGGCGTGTAGGCCGACGGAGGAACCTTGGCCGGGTCCAGCTCGTCGGGGCCACCACCGATGCCGTTGTTGTTGATGATGATGAAGGTGATGTTCAGGCCGTAGCGGGCGGCCGTTTCCACTTCCATGCCGCTGAAGCCGAAGGCCGAGTCGCCTTCGATGCATACGACCTTCTTGTCCGGGTGGACCGCCGCCTGGGCGATAGCCTGGCCGAGACCCACGCCCATCGTGCCGAAGGTGGCAGCGTCGAGGCGGTGGCGGGGCAGGTAGTTGCCGAGGACGGTGCGGCCGATGTCCATCGTGCTCGCGCCTTCGTTCTGGATGAGAACGTCACGCGGGAGGAGGTCACGCAGTTCGCTGAGCACGCGGTAGTAACCGAGCGGGCTCGTCTCCTTGCTCATCTCTTCCACGGTCGACTGGTTCTCGGTCGCCTTGTTGCGAAGGCCAGTCCACCAGGTCGTCTCCGACGGGTAGGACCACGGGTTCTTTTCGAGCGCGACGTTGATCTGGTTGACGATCGCCTTGGCATCGCCGACGAGAGCGACTTCGGTCGGGACGTTCGTGCCAATCTCTTCCGGCGC
>JBBSKE010000557.1:0-2135 GCA_038256595.1 Tepidiformales bacterium
CAGCTCCGGGTACTTCTTCAGGCTCTGGCCGCCGTCGATATACAACGTCTGGCCGGTCATCAGGCTCGATGCGTCCGAGGCGAGGTAGACCGCGAGCTGGGCGACGTCTTCCGGTTCGCCCGCGCGGCCCATCGGCGAGTTGTCGATGAAGCCCTGGTAGATCGCCTCGTTGCTGCGCAAGCCGGCGGTGGCGGGCGTGTCGATGAGGCCCGGGCCAATCGCGTTCACGCGAATCTTGTGCCTGCCGAGTTCGAGCGCGGACACCTTCGTCAGCATCGCCACGCCTGCCTTGGCCGAGCAATATGCCGCGAAGCCTTCGGTCGGCTGGATCGCGTTCAGGCTGGCGACGTTGATGATGCTCCCGCCCCGCCCGTCCGAAATCAGCCGCTTCGATTCGTGCTTGATGCAGAGGAACGTCCCGGTCAGGCAGATGTCGATGACCTTCTGGAACTGCTCGAGACCGTAGTCCTGGATCGGCGAAAACCCGCCGACGCCGGCGTTGTTAAAGGCGATATCGAGCCGCCCGTAGCGCCGCACCGCCCCATCAACCATGCGCTGCACCTGCGTCTCATCGCGAATATCGACCACGGCGCCATCGCACTGGTTGTGGCCGAGCTTCGAGACCATCGCGCCGATGCCATCGCCGTTCACATCGCCGATGAAGACGCGCGCGCCCTCTTCGACGAACAGCTCCACGGTCCGCTGCCCGATGCCCGAGCACCCGCCCGTGACGATTGCGACCTTGCCATCGAGTCTGCCCATGGGTCACCTCTTTCTGCGACTCCGGCATCGTACAGGCGAAGCGAACAGCCGCAATCCCGAATTACAGGTAGACCGTCACCCCCGCTCGCACCCCAAGCGGGATCTTGCCTCGCAGGCGGTTGCCCAGCGGCCCCAGGACGAACCAGGTCGAGGCTTCTTCCGGTTGCAGGCGCGGCTCGATAATGCCGCGCTCCACCAGCGACGAGATCGCCGCGAGGAAGTCCGGGCGGCCGGCATAGACGCCAAGTGCCGCCTCTTCGAAGAGCTTCGCATCAGGCGCCGGGCCATGGCGCAGCAGGAACACCAGAATCGCCACCTGCAGCGGGTCGAGGTCCACCTGCGTTCGCGCGCGCCGGAACCAGCGCATCAGAGGATGCTCGCGATATCCGGGCCGCCCTTGGTGGCGACAATTCCGCGCGATTCGAGGTCCGCCACGTCCTCCGGAGAGAGCCCCAGCAGTTCGCCCAACACCTCGACTGTGTCTTCGCCCATGTCCGGCGGTGGACCTTTGATGCCGCTTTCGCTGCGCGACATCCGCACTGGCGAGTTCGCGAGCGGCAGCATCCCGGCGGTCGGGTGGACAACTTCCTGGATCATCCCACGGGCGGCAATTTGCGGGTCGGCGACCACGTCGGCGACCGTGTTCACCGGCCCGCAGGGGATTTCGACCGCCAGCAACTCCTCCAGCCACTCGGAGGTTGGCCGCGTCTTGAAGGCGGCGACGAGCAGCGGTTCGAGCACAGCGTGATTACTCGTGCGCCGCGGACCGGTGTCGAATCGTGGGTCTTCGATGAGTTCCGGCAGGCCGAGGAGGCTGCAGAGGAGCGCCCACTGGTTCCCCCCGGTGCCGAAGCCGAGCGCGATGACGATGAAGCCGTCGGCCGTCGGGAAGGCCTGGAATGGCGTCGCGGTCGGGTGGCGCGTGCCGATCGGCTCTGGCGCCTTGCCGGTCACGAAATAGCGCGCGATTGCGTTCTCAAGGACGCTCACCTGGCAGTCCATCATCGAGATGTCGATCTCCTGGCCGAGCCCGCTGGTGGTTCGCTCATGCAGCGCGGCGAGGATACCGACCGCCGTGTAGAGCCCGGCCGTGATGTCGCCATAGGAGACGCCGGGCCGCACCGGGCGACCGCCAGCCTCTCCAGTTATCGACATAACACCGCCCATGCCCTGCACGATGATGTCGAGTGCCGGGCGGTCGCTGTAGGGTCCCGTCTGTCCGAAGCCGGAGGTGCGCGCGAAGATGATCCGCGGGTTGCGCGCCTTCAGCTGCTCGTACCCGAGCCCGAAGCGCTCCATCGTGCCCGGCGTGAAGTTCTCCATGACCACGTCCGCGTGCTCGACGAGGTCGAGGAACATCGCGCAGCCCTCAG
>JBBSKE010000558.1:0-2129 GCA_038256595.1 Tepidiformales bacterium
GCCGCCGAGGCCCGCGATGGCTGCCTTCGCCAGGGATGCTTTCCATCGACTTGGCCTGTGGCCTTTTCGCTTTCCCATCGCCTCAGTCCTCCTCAACCGGTCTGGCGATCGCAAGCGTCGTCCCCCTTCGCCCAAACGGCGCGACGGCGGAACAACCCCTACCGGCGGTCTGATCCTTAAATCGGTGAAACTCGACCTGTCTTTTCAGTCTTTTTTCGAAATCGGAGAATTTGGACTCAAGTTTTTCGGCCCGCGGCGCGGGAACAAGGCGATGGGGAGATCCAGGAAAAACCGGCGCTGTAGGTCGGGTCTCAACCCGACACGCGGCGCAGCCGCCCTCAACTGTCAGGAATGAGTAAACGAAACCGAAACACGTTTCCCGCCCGTTCGGGGCAGCTTGCGCCGCCTGTCGGGTTGAAACTCGACTACGCCTTACGGTCCTTCGAGTTGAAAATCGATCGTTTGCGGCGGGCCGGCGACGACGGTCGCGGTCAGGCCGGAGGTGTGCGGGTCGAAATACTTGCGGGCGACTGCCGGGTCGCTCTTCTTGCTCATGTCGGGCTGCGACGTATACGCGGCGATGCGGACCTTGTACGCGCCCGGCGCGACGCCCGGGGTGTTCCCGTAGGTGCTCAACTCGTACTGGCCCCCGTCGCCGATCTGCGCCGAGGCGTTTTCGCCGGGCGTATCGGGGATGAACGTGATCGTCCCCGCCGGAACCGGAGCCCCGGCGACGGTGATCGTGCCCGACACTTTCGTCAACTGCGACCCGCCGCACCCCAGGCACCCCAGGATCGCGACGAACCCGAACAAGATCCGACAGTTACTCATAGCAATTATTACCTATTTCGGCGGAGCCGACGGCCTCAAGAATCTGCGACTGCTCCCGTTATGCGGTCCGCAACCCATGGTCATTGGCGCTTGGTCGTTCTTTGGGATTTGGGGCGTTGGTCATTGGTCATGGAGGAAATGAACAAGCGAATATTTGAACCAACTCGAAACTCCCTGGTTTTCTGCAGCGTCTGATGAAGTGGCGAGCCGCTTCCGGGCGTGAGAGAACAGCCGGGCCGAAGCCGTCGAACGCCGCGCCGCCGGCGACCTCGCCCTGGAGGAACATCCGCCGCGACAACGCGTGGTCGCCGCGGGAGCCGATTTGTTCAGGCATCGAGTACCTCTTTTGGGCTCGCGAGTATGGTGCGTCCCCTTCATCTGCGGCGTCACGCCAGCAGTTCCGCCAGCGGTCCGGAATGATCGATGTCGCGCAAACCAGGGTCGGCGACGCCGAAGCGATCGCGCGGCCGGCCAGCGGCGTGCAGGAGGGTGAGGTACAGGTTGGCGGTGGTGCGATGATTGCGGCTCTGGTAACGCGGGAACTGCGCGTAACGGCCCGCTGACCGCAGCCGGCCGCCCATATTCCCGAGAAGCACGATCGGCCAATCGTACAGTTGCGGATGATGGCCGTCGCCGGAGTCGCTGAGGTACACGATGACGGTGTTGTCGAGCATCGTGCCGTTGCCTTCGCGGACGGCGTCGAGCCGGCGGGCGAGGTCGGCGATCAGGCGCGTATGCAGCCGGCGGAGTTCGACGAAGCACTGCTCGTAGGTTCGGCCGCCGTAGGAGGCGCCGTGGCCGATGCCGTGGAGGTCGAGGATGCCGAACTCGGGAAACATCCCGAAGGACTGGCCGCCGCCGCCCGAGGTGAGCGTGACGACATTGGTCAGGCCCGCGATCAGCGTGGCGGCCGCGATCTCGAACTGGGCTTCGAGAATGACACTCGACGTTGTTGATGTCAGCCGATCGCCCAGTTGGGGGGCGTGACGGCGCAGGACGTCCGCGCGCGCCACCAGTTCCCGCTGGCGATTGTGAAGCGTCTCGAAAGATTCCAGGTACTGATCGAAGCGTTGACGTTCGTCGCCGGCGAGCGCATCGCGTGAACGGCGCACGTCGTCGGCCATGAAGTTCAGCAGGTTCGTCCGCCGATCGAACGCGGCCCGGCCCGCGCCCTCGGCGACGCTGCCGAAGATCGACCGGTAGGCCAGATCGGGAGAGCAGACGATCGGCACGGCTCGCCCCGGCCCGGAGGCAGAGTAGGCGTAGACCATGGTCGTGCCCGCGTTCGGCGGCATGCC
>JBBSKE010000559.1:0-2121 GCA_038256595.1 Tepidiformales bacterium
CTCAAGGCCGAGGAGGTCGGGCTCGACGTCTTCGCGACCGGCGAGCACCACAACCCGCCATTCGTCACCTCGTCGCCGACCACGTTCCTCGCGTTCATCGCCGCGCAGACGAAGCGCATCATCCTTTCGACCGCGACCACCCTGATCACGACGAACGACGCGGTCAAAATCGCCGAGGATTACGCGGTCCTCCAGCATCTCGCGGGCGGGCGGGTGGACCTGATGATGGGGCGCGGGAACACGGCGCCGGTCTACCCCTGGTTCGGCAAGGACATTCGCGACGGCATTAAGCTCGCGATCGAGAACTACGCGCTGCTGCACCAGCTCTGGCGCGAGGACGTGGTCGATTGGGAGGGCGAGTTTCGGACGCCGCTGGCGAAGTTCACGGCCACGCCGCGGCCGCTCGATGGCGTCCCTCCGTTCGTCTGGCACGCCTCGATTCGCAGCAAAGAGATCGCCGACCAGGCCGGGTTCTACGGCGACGGCTTCTTCCACAACAACATTTTCTGGCCGATCGAACACGTCGCGATGATGGTCGAACTCTATCGCGAGCGCTTCGAACGGCACGGGCACGGCCCCGGCGAGCAGGCGATTGTCGGCCTCGGCGGCCACGTGTTCGTGCGCCCGAATTCGCAGGACGCCCTGCGCGAATACCGGCCCTATTTCGACAACGCGCCGGTCTATGGTGGCGGAGCGACGATGGAACAGTACATGGCGAACACGCCGCTGACGGTCGGGAGCGCCGACCAGGTCATCCAGCGCTACGCGGCCATGCGCGAGCACGTGGGCGACTACCAGCGGCAGCTCTTCCTGGCCGACCATGGTGGCCTGCCGATCGAAACCGTGCTCGAACAGATCGAGATTCTCGGCTACGAGATCGTCCCGGCCCTGCGCAAGATCATGGCGGATGGCCGGCCTGCTGAGGTCCCGGAGGCGCCGACGCACGCTTCGCTGAAGGCCGCATCCGAACTCGTGCCCGCAGGCTAAGCCCGGACGGACATCTTGCGACCAATGACCATGGACGGCGGCGCCTCCTCACCCTGATAGTGAGGGCATGAACCAGGACAGGGTGATCGAGTCGTACTACCCGGATGGCAGCCTCGTGACGGCGGACCCAGGCCGGCGCCTGAGCGCGTTGCTGCTCGATGTCGTGCTCTTCTGGCTCACGCTCTGGATTGGCTGGTTCATCTGGTTCCTCATCGTTGCCCAGAACGGCCAGACTCCCGGCAAGCAGATTCTGGGCATGTACGTGATGAAGGCGGACGGTTCGCGAGCGGGCGGCGGCGACATGGTCGTGCGCGAGTTGCTCATCAAGGTGCTCGTCATCTGGATACTTTCCGTTCTCACCTCTGGCATCTTTCCGTTGATTGCGGCGCTCTGGTGCCTCTGGGACCGGAATGTGCAGTGCCTCTGGGACAAGATGGCAATGACGTATGTCGCCTGGTCGCCGGGCGGATACAAACCGCTGACCGCGCAGGAGCTGCGCGTGACCGGCCAGGCCCTGCATCGCTCGCCGGTCTACCAGCCCGCCTATCCCCCGCAGCCGCAATCCTACCCGGCAGCTCCGGCCGCGCCGCAGCCGATGCAGCCGCCGGCCGGCGCGCCGTTTGAGTCGCCGTTTGCGAGGCCCTCGGCGCCGAACGCTCCGGATGTGACCGTAGCGCCCGCGCCACCGCCAGTCGAAACGGTCGCCGCGTCCGTGCCGCCGCCAGAGCCCAGGGTAGACTTCGCGCAACCAGTCGCATCTCCCTTTAGCGAAGGGGCAACTCCTCCGGCAGTCGCTCCAGCCGCGCCAGATTCGCAGGCGAACTACGCCCAGCCGGTGTCATCGCCGTTCGCGCAACCAATCGAGGCGGCGGACCTGCCGCTCGAGGCCGTGCAGGGCCTCGAGGTTGGCTCGCCGTTCGCCCAGCCAGCGGAGTGGCCGAATCCCGCAGCGGGCACGCCGGCCGCGAACGAGGATGAGCCCTCGCCGTTCGATTTCTCCGACGACCCGACGTTCAAGCAGGAGCCATTCGTGCCGGTCGCTTCGCCGTTCGCACCACCACCCGCGGCATCGGCCGCCGACCGCCTGCGCGAGCTTGCCAGCCTCCGGGAGCAAGGGCTGCTCACGGAAGAGGA
>JBBSKE010000560.1:0-2112 GCA_038256595.1 Tepidiformales bacterium
CGGACGAGCGTCCCGGCGCCAGCCGGCTCGTGATACTGCCAGACATCCACGAGCAAGTCGCGTGGCTGGAGAATTTCGCCCTGGTGTTCCATGAGGTAGGACAGGAGCGATGCCTCGATGTTCGTGAGGTGCGCCGCGCGCTCGGCAACGCGCAGGGTGTTGCTCTTGAGGTCGAGCTCGAGGCCAATCTCGGCGCCGCCCTTGCGCGGCTGGCCGAGGGCCTCGCGAACGGCTTCGCCGAGGCGTTCGAACGGGAATGGCTTCTTGAGAACAGTGCCCTCGATGCGGAAGTTCGGCTTCCTGGCACCCTTGTGGAGCAGATAGATGATCGGCGGCTGGGCACCATCAAACGTGCCGGCGAGCCAGTGGCTAAAGTGCGTAAAGGTCGCCCCAATTTCGTCACGAGGAACGCCCTGGACATCGACGACGAAAATGTCGGCGGTGGAAAACCGGCTGTCTTCCATTGCATCGTCGTATGACTCCGCGACCAAGATCTCCATGTCCCGCGAGTGCAGATACTCGGCCACAGCTGTCCGGGTCCGCGGTTCTCGACTTATCAGGTAAGCAAAGGTCATAGCGTTATTCTTGGGGTCCGTCCGTGGGAGGTCAGGCCATCTTCCGAAGGCGCAGTGACGGTGTCAAGCAAAAACAAAGAAGCGCCGACATAAGCCGTGTTAAGGATTAACGATGACGCAGAAGTCGCGACAAAGGCTGTCGCCTGGCTGCTGATTTGGCCTGCGACACCCTAACCGAAGCACAAATTAGGAACTGGGTGGCTAACTATTCGACGGCGGTCAGCTCGTAGTTAATGCGCTCAATCCGCGCTGCGACCACACGATGCGGCGCCGCAGCATCGACAAAGAACTCCTGGACCACGCTGTCGGTCTGGATTCGGACCTTCCAGGCTGTGAAAGTTCCCGCCTTGACGGTGACTTCCTCCTGCTCCTGCACCTTCACTCGGACATCGAAGACCCGCCCGTTCGCAGCGTTGAGGTTCGTGTAGGTCCCCTCGAAGCCGGTTCGGAGGGGCACCGAGCGGATAATCCAAAATAACGATTCGTCATCGTACCAGGTGGGGTTCGGTACATCGTCATTCGCTTCTGGGAGCGTCCGGGAGGTCTCGTTCGTGCTGTTGTTGACCTGGGCGTTGAGCGCGACGCTGTCACCTTCGTAGGCGCTCGTGTACGACGTGGTGGTGCCCTGCTCAAGGTTGCGGATGGTCCGCTCCGCCGATAGTGGAGAGAGCGTGTCGGAGGTCACTTCGGTGACTCGGTCGTCCCGGCGCTGCTCCGTAATGTCCGCGCAGAGGTGGCTAAGGAGCGTGACACCCGGCGACACTTCCGGCTCCGTCGTGAGGACGCAGCGGCCGTTGATTTCGCCATCACGTTCGACGAGGTCGTACTTCAGCGTCTCAGCGCCGGTCCATGGCACATTCTCGACGATCGCGGCGCGGGGCTGGGGCTCATCGGGAGCGCATGCCGAAGCAAGGAGGGCCAGTGCCCCCAGGGAAAGGGATGCTAGTGCTGTTCGCTTCAACCGGCTATCGCCTCTGCTGTTCGCTGGATGCCCGCAAGCGCGGTCTCAATGTCATCCGGCGCGATATTGATGTGAGTGACCATTCGCAGCCGTTGCGGCCCGAATGCTGTGGCGAGGACTCCGTTGCCGCGGAGGGCGGTCAGCCACTCTTCGGCCGGTGGTCCGTCCACGTCGACAATCACGATGTTCGTCTGTGGGCGGTTTGGGTGCATCCCGGCGAGCTTACGAATTCCTTCGGCGAGGTTCGCCGCGTTCGCATGGTCCATCGGGATACGCTCGACGTTGTGTTCGAGCGCGTAGATCCCGGCGGCGGCGAGGATGCCGGCCTGGCGCATGCCGCCGCCGAGCATCTTGCGGGTTCGCCGCGCCTCCTGGATAAACTCTTTCGACCCGAGGATGAGCGAGCCCACCGGGCAGCCGAGTCCCTTCGAGAGGCAGAAGCAGACCGAGTCGCAATCGCGGGCGATGCGGCTCGCTTCGACCCCGAGGGCGGCGGCGGCGTTGAAGATGCGCGCACCATCGAGGTGAACGGCCGCGCCATGCTGGTGGGCGAGGGCGGTCAGGTCGTCCATCTCC
>JBBSKE010000561.1:0-2107 GCA_038256595.1 Tepidiformales bacterium
GGCGGCATTAGCGTGGGCTGGGCGGGCCCGACGATCATCATGTACGGGACCGAAGAACAAAAGAAGGAGCACCTGGAGCCAATCCTCGGAGGGGAACCCGTATGGTGCCAGCTCTTTTCCGAACCGGGCGCAGGGTCCGATCTCGCTTCCATTCAAACGCGCGCGGCCAAAGACGGGGACGACTTCATCATCAATGGACAGAAGATTTGGACATCGGGCGCCCATCGTGCTGACTGGGGCATTCTTCTCGCGCGAACCGACCCGGACGCTCCAAAGCACCGGGGCATCTCCTACTTCCTGCTGGACATGAAGTCTCCGGGTATCCAGGTCCGTCCGCTGGTGAACATGGCCGGGTCGCACGATTTCAACGAAGTGTTTTTCGAAGACGTTCGTATCTCCAGGAAGTACCTCCTGGGCGAAGAGAACCGGGGCTGGTACATCGGCACGACGACCCTTGATTTCGAGCGTTCGAGCATTGCCGGCAGTGTCCGACAGGAACAAACGGTTACGGAACTTGTGAACGTAGCGCGCGATCGCCAGGACTCCCGGCCACAGCGCGCGCGAACCCAGTTGGCTGACCGCACTGTCGAGGCAGCGGTCGCGAGGTTACTCTCGTACCGTGTTATTACGATGCAGAACCGCGGGCTTGTTCCAAATAAAGAGGCCTCGATTGCGAAGCTGTACGTCTCGGAGCTTGAGCAGCGGATCGCGAACACGGCGATGGTGCTCTTCGGCATGTCGGCCCAGCTCGAACGGGGTTCCGCAGTGGCTCCGCTTAACGGCAGAGCGCCTCGCTTTTACCTGTATTCCTCACCGATGACGATCGGCGGCGGCACCAGTGAGATTCAGCGCAACATCATCGCCACACGTGGCCTAGGCCTGCCACGTGGTTGACCACGGGGAGGGCTCAGAATGTCGTCAGGAACCTTGAAAGGCAAGGCTGCGATCGCCGGAATGGGTGAACTCCGGCCGGCCAAGTTCATGGAAGGGGCGACTGTGCCGTCGCTCATGCTTGATGTGGCGAGGCTGGCCATGCTGGACGCGCAAATGGAGCCCGGCGAGATTGACGGTCTGCTAGTGGCGCCCCCGCTTGGTGGCGCTCCGCTCATCTTCCCGGCGATGATGTCGGAGTACCTTGGCCTCTCGCCCAATTACCTCGACGTGGTCGATACCGGTGGGGCGAGTGGCGCCAGCCAGGTCTGGCGGGCGGCCGCTGCTATCGCCGCCGGAATGTGCGAGTCCGTGCTCTGCCTGACGGCCGACCTTCAGAGCCCGAAAGGCTTTTATACGCGCGGCGCGCCGATGGAAGGCCTTCCCGCTTCCGAATTCGATCGCCCGTTCGGCCCGATGGGAGCCAATTCCGGTTACGCTCTGCTCGCTCAGCGGCACATGTACGAGTACGGGACGACGAGCCAGCAGTTGGCGAAAATCGCTGTCGACCAACGCACAAACGCCTGCGCCAATCCGATGGCGATGTTCCATGGCCGGCCGATTTCGATCGACGACGTTTTGAACTCCCCTCTGATCGTGGACCCGCTTCATTTGCTTGAGATCGTCATGCCGTGCTCGGGAGCGGCAGCAGTGCTGGTGACATCGGCCGAACGGGCGCGCCGGGGACCGCGCCCCGCCGTCGAGATCCTCGGTGCGGGCGAGAAGTGTTCGCATAGCGGGATCACGTATTCAAGGAACCTGGTCGAATCCCCTGTGAAGTTCAGCGCCGCGCGCGCCTTCGAAATGTCCGGACTGCGCCCTGCGGATATGGACCTTATCTCGGCATACGACTGCTACACGATCACGGTGCTGGTGACGCTGGAAGACGCGGGGTTCTGCAGAAAGGGCCAGGGAGGCCCGTTCGTGGCGGAACACGACCTGACGTTCGCGGGGGATCTGCCAGTGAACACGCATGGCGGCCAATTGAGCTTCGGCCAGCCCGGTCTCGCCGGGGGCATGTCTCATGTCACAGAGGCCGTGCGGCAGGTTCGCGGCGAGGCCACCGGACGTCAGGTAAAGGACTGTGAGTTCGCCTTCGTGAACGGCAACGGCGGGATCTTGTCCGAACAAGCATCGTTGATTTTTGGAAGGGGATCATGACCGACACGACTGCCAC
>JBBSKE010000562.1:0-2097 GCA_038256595.1 Tepidiformales bacterium
AGCGTGAACCGCGGCAAGCGAGGCATCTGCATCGACCTCAAGAGCGAAGCGGGCAAGGACCTCGTGCGCAGGCTGGCGCGCGAAGTCGACATCGTCGCCGAGAACTTCCGCCCGGGCACGATGGACCGTCTCGGCCTCGGCTACGAAGACCTGCGCAAGGAGAATCCGCGGCTCATCTACGCCGCCCTCAGCGGCTACGGGCAGACCGGGCCGTATTCGCAGTTCGCCGCCGTCGATGCGGTCGCGCAGGCGATGGGCGGAACCATGAGCCTCAACGGCGACCCGGACCAGCCGCCCCTGCGCATCGGAATTAGCATCGGAGACATGACGGGCGGCCTCTACCTCGCGATCGGCGTGCTGGCGGCCCTCCAGGCGCGCCACAGGACGGGCGAGGGCCAGCTGCTCGACGTCGCCCTCACCGAATCGCAGATGGCGCTCGCCGAAAACGCGATCGTCCGCCAATCTGCCTTCGATGAGCACCCCACTCGCATCGGCGTCCGTCACCCGCTGGTCGCGCCGTTCGGGCCATTCACCTCCGCCGACGGCTACATCGTGATCGCGAACGTCAAGCAGTGGGACCTTTTCTGCGCGCTCATCGAACGGGACGACCTCGCCCTCGACCCGCGATTCGTCAGCAATCATGCCCGCCTCGAGAACTTCGACGACCTCGAGCCCGAACTCCACGCCGCGATGAGCACGAAGACGACCGACGAGTGGTTCGCCATCCTCCGCGACCTGAACGTCTGCGCGGTCGGCAAGGTGATGGAGGTGGCGGACCTCTTCGACGACCCGCACGTCGCCGCCCGCAATATGCTCGTCGATATCCCGATGCCCTACGGCAAGCCGGGGTCGTTGAAGCTGCCGAATTCGCCGGTGCATCTCTCCGGCACGCCCACGGTGGTCGGCAAGACGATGCCCGGGCACGGCGAAAACACGAACGAGGTGCTTTCCAGCCTGCTCGGCCTCTCCGCAGTGGAGATCGAGGACCTGCGGGCCAGCGGGGCGATCAAATAGCTGGAAACGGCCGCTCCGGTTTGACCGTGCTCGCAGCCCGTTCATACAGTGAAACTACTCCATGGCGCCCGGCGTGGCGCAGCAAGGCAACTGCGTGTCCTTCACCAGCAAAACGTTCGAACAGCAACCCCTCCGCCTCAGCGGCAAGGACGAATCCGTCGTAAAGGGCGGCCGTCACCTCTTCAGCAAGCTCCCGGAGGCCTTCGAAGGCATCCGTCAGATCGGCGTCATCGGCTGGTCGTCCCAGGGCCCGGCACAGGCTCAGAACTTGCGCGATTCGCTCGATGGCACGGGCATCACTGTGAAAGTCGGCCTCCGCGAAGGGTCAGCTTCCATGGCCTCGGCCGAAAAAGCCGGCTTCTCGAAGGCGAATGGCACCCTCGGCGAGATGTACTCCGTCATCAACGAATCCGACATGGTCCTCCTCCTGATCGCCGACTCGGCCCAGGCCCAGGAGTACCAGAAGGTCTTCGATGCGATGCGCCCGGGCTCGACGCTCGGCCTCTCGCACGGCTTCCTCCTCGGCCACCTCAAGAACGCCGGCGCGAAGTTCCCCGAGAACATCAACGTCATCGGCGTCTGCCCCAAGGGCATGGGCCCCTCGGTCCGCCGCCTCTATGAGCAGGGCGCGGACGTCGATGGCGCCGGCATCAACAGCAGCTTCGCCGTCCACCAGGACGCGACCGGCCGCGCCACGGACTACGCCCTCGGCTGGTCGGTCGCCCTCGGCTCGCCCTTCACCTTCCAGACCACCCTCGAATCCGAGTACCGCAGCGACATCTTCGGCGAGCGCGGCATCCTCCTCGGCGCCGTCCACGGCATCGTCGAAGGGCTCTATCGCTGGTTCGTGAACAACGGCCTCGAAAAGGACGACGCGTTCGTCCAGTCGGTCGAATCGATCACTGGCCCGATCAGCAAGACCATCTCCCACGACGGCATCCTCGCGGTCTACAACGGCTTCGAACCGGAAGACCGGGAGACCTTCAAGCGTGCCTATTCGGCCGCCTACCACCCGGCCTTCGAGACGCTCTGGGAGATCTACGACGAAGTGTCTTCCGGCAACGAGATCAAGTCGGTGGTCAT
>JBBSKE010000563.1:0-2089 GCA_038256595.1 Tepidiformales bacterium
GCCCCGCGGCGGTCGAACCCGGGCGGCATGGTGAGCCGGCCGCAGTCATCTGGCGCGGCAGCTATCAGCGCGTCGCCGCCATCCACGACACCTGGCGCATCGACGACGAATGGTGGCGCGACGAAATCGCCCGGCGCTACTACGTAGTCGAACTGGAAAGCGGCCGCCGCCTCACCCTCTATAGAGACCTCATGGGCGATGCCTGGTTCGTCCAGCCATACGACGGTCCGCGTGCGGCCGCGGGCTGACCGGGTTCGCAAGCGGCAGGCGCCGCCGTACGATAGTCGCCACATATCCCGGAACCAGACACCAACAGGAGCCACCGATGGAACCGCCAGAGCAGATCACCCCCACCAAGCTCGCCGACTACCTCGAAGTGATGACGAAGTGCGTCTTCGAGGGCGGCATCAACTGGAAGGTCATCGAGAACAAATGGCCCGGCTTTCGCGAGGCCTTCCACGAGTTCGACCCCGAGTGGGTGGCGAATATCACACCGGAGCAGCTCGACGAACTCGCGGTCGATACGCGGATCGTGCGCAACCGCCGCAAGATCGAGTCGACCATCCACAACGCCCAGGAGATGCTCGCGATCGACGCCCAGCCCGGCGGGTTCACGGGCTTCCTCAAGGAGGCGAACGGCGAGGACTTCTGGACCGTCTCGAAGCGGATGAAGAGCCACTTCAAGCACTTTGGGGACTTCGGCTGCTACTACTTCCTCTACGTCGTGGGCGAAACCGTGCCCCAGCACGACGAGTTCCGGGCCAAGCTCCTCGAAAGCGGCAAAAAAGCCTGACCGAAGAAGCGCGACCGCCGTAGGGAGCGCGTCCCAGGCCTGTCGCTCCGCAAATGATGACCACGAGCTGCCGAACACAGGCGCGGATCTGTCGCCGATGGTCATGCCGGGTGCCGCCCGCAACCTGGGGCGCGCGCCCACCCGCGGTCGCGCGACGACGGATTTGCAACACGCAATGGCACTCGAGGTCCCGGAGCTCACGACCGCAGCAGGGGGATGACCTCGGCCATGGCGGGCACATTCTGCCAGAACGTCGAGAGGTAGCTGAAGCCCCAGCGCTCTCGGTTCTGGCGGACCTGGGCGGCGATTTCGGCTGCAGTGCCAAGGAGGATGAACGGCGAATCGAGGATCTCGGCAGGCGTGAGGCCGGGAATGCGCGTTGCGACCTCGGCCGCGGCGGATTCTCGGTCCGGCGTGATTCGCACCACCTGGACGAGGACGTTCAGTTCGAGCCGGGCGAAGCGGTCGCCCGCAGCCTCGCGGACGAGCGCAACGCGGCCATCGACTTCGCTCGCGGCGAACCCGCTGGCGGCGTGGCGCTGGCCGTCGGATAAGGTCTGGCCGAGTCCGGTAAAGCCGACGATGTCCGCCTCGCGCGCTGCCAATCGCAGCAGCCGCCGGCCATTCCCTCCGACCAGCAGCGGTGGTGGCGCCGCCGGCACGGGGTAGATCCGGTGGTTCGTCAGCGAGTAGTGTTCGCCCGCGAAATCGACGGTTTCGCCGGCGAGAAGCTGGCGGATGATGGGCACGGACTCGCAGAGGCGGTCGACGCGCACCTTCGCCTCATCGAACGGGAGCCCGAGTTCGGCGTATTCGGTGAAGGCGTGACCGGCGCCGAGGCCGAGTTCGAGCCGCCCGCCGGAGAACTCGTGGACCATCGCCGCCTGGCGCGCGACGAACGCGGGGTGGCGAAAGTCGTTGTTCAGGACGAGCGTGCCGAGGCCGATGCGCTCGGTCGCGCCCGCCGCCGCCATCAGCGCTTCGAAGGGCGGGAAGAGCTCACCGACGTGGTCGGCGACGGAGACGGTATCGAAGCCGAGCGCTTCGGCCTCGCGCACCCGGGCGAGCCACTCGTTGAGCGTGGGAGCACTGGAGATGGAGGCGCCGAAGCGGAAGGCGTGCATGGCGCAGAAGCTACGCGATACGGGGGACGAGCGCCAACCGGGAGCGTACTCGGATCGAGGAACGCGTGGTCGATCCGGTTGACTAAGAATTCAGAAAGTCGCAGTCTTACGGAGACAACAGCACACATATGCAGGGTCACGGGGGAAGCCGGTTCAATTCCGGCGCTGTCCC
>JBBSKE010000564.1:0-2079 GCA_038256595.1 Tepidiformales bacterium
CGCGTCTTCGAGCGCGAGTTTAATCGCCCGGGCGGCGAGCGTCATGTTGTCGCCGATGGGCGAGCGAGTCATTTCAGTGATGCCGAGGCCGACAATGGCTCCTTGAGCGGTCATGGTTCCGTCCTTCCTTAATAGAGACGCACTATACAGGCGCGAACGCGATTAGCGGCCCTTCCACTGCGGTTCGCGCTTTTCGGCAAAGGCGCGCGGGCCCTCGATCCGGTCTTCGGAGTCCATGAGCGTCGCGGCCGCCGGGAAGCGCGTCTTCATCGCCTCTTCGAGACCCATTTCGAGGCCCTTCATCGACGATTCCTTCGAAGCCCGAATCGAGAGTGGCGAGCAGGCCATGATCTCGTTCGCCCAGCGCTCGGCCGTCGGGATGAGCTGGTCCAGGGGCACCACTTCGTTGACGAGGCCCCAGTCGAGCGCCGTTTTCGCGTCGATCGGCTTGCCCGTGAGGATCATGCCCATCGCCCGCTTGAGCGGGATCTGGCGAGGCAGGCGATGGACGCCGCCAGCACCGGCGATGAGGCCGACCTTCGGCTCCGGCAGGCCAAACTGGGCGTGCTCGGCCGCGATCACGATGTCTGAGGCGAGCGCCATCTCGCAGCCGCCGCCCATCGCCCAGCCGTTCACGGCCGCGATCAGCGGCTTCGTCAGGTTCCAACGCGCGGTGTTGCCGCCGAAGCCGCCGGTGTCCTTCGCGGGCGCTGCCGGGGCAGTTGCGCCGTTGCCGCGGCCCTGGGCCGCAGTCGCCTTGAGGTCGTTCCCGGCCGAAAAAGCGCGGCTGCCGGCGCCGGTGAGAATCGCCACCCAGATCTCCGGGTCGGCGGCGACATCGTCGTAAATCTCGCCGAGTTCGGTATGGCAGCCGGCATGGAGGGCGTTCATGACCTCCGGCCGGTTGAGGGTGATGTAGGCGATGCGGCCCTTCTTCTCGTAGTTCACGTACTGGTATGCCATGGGGTCCTCTTTCGGGTGGGGCGGATTTGGGCTCGAATTAAGCGTGGTGGGCGGACGCGAATTGCTCGCCGATGCCCGGTGGGCGCCGTGCTGGCGCGAGGCCGGCAATCCGGAACGGTGGACCGGGCCAGCGAATCCGCTTCCCGTCCGCGAGTTCTACTTCGTCCCAGAAGCCGGTCGCTTCGAGATGTGGGTCGCTGAGCAGCTCGGCGACAGAGTTGACGGGCATCGCGGGCACCCCGCGGCCCTGGGCTTCGCTACAGAACTCACTGGCGTTATACAGGCCCGCGAGCGAATTCACGAGGCCTTCGATCTCTGCGTAGAAGCGGTAGCGGCTCATGCTCGTGCCCTTGAAGCGCTCTTCGAGCACGGTCTTGTTTCCCGTTTTCTCGAACACCCAGGCGCTGAGCGCGGCCCAGTGAGCGGGGAAGAGCGCCAGCAGGCTGACCTGGCGGTCGGCGCACTGGAAGAAGCCGTAGGGTGCTGCCCCGAGTGCGCGGACGCCGCTGCGTTGCCGTTCGGCGCCGTCTTCGACCTGGGCGAGCATGCCGCTGCAGGTGTAAACGAGCACCTCGTGCGCGGAGACGTCGACGTGCTGGCCGCGGCCGGTGCGCGTGCGGGCGTTGAGCGCGGCCAGGGTCGAATAGGCCCCGGTCGCGCCGACGAGGTTCGCCGCGAGTGCGCCCCCGGGTAGCATCGGGCGGCGGTCCGGATAGCCAGTAATCGGCAGCATGCTGCTCATCGCCCAGACGCCGAGTTCGCCCGCGCGGTAGCCGTGGTAGGGTCCAGTCTCGCCGAAGGGGGTCACCGAGACGAGCGAGAGCCGGGGATTCGCGACGTGGAGCGCCTCCCAATCGAAGCCGAGTTCCGCCAGCATCGCAACCTCGAAGCGGATCACCAGCGCCGGCGGCGATATCCACGCGATCGCGCACACCCGGCGCGCAGCGAAGAAGGAGGAGGCCTACCGCCAGCGCCTGCTTGCGAAGGCAGAAGGCGAGCCGCCACCGGACACGAAGATGCGGAAGCGGCCAATCCAATCGCGCGGCTTCGGAGACCGACCACGACCTTTCACCACCAGCAAGACCAACAGGAGAACACCATGATCAATCTCGGCCA
>JBBSKE010000565.1:0-2054 GCA_038256595.1 Tepidiformales bacterium
AGGGTCTTAGGCTCCTCGGCGGAGGCGCCGTCATCGTCGCCGCCACAGGCCATGAGCAGCGTGCTCGCGGCCAGCGGTGCGAGCACCAGAGCGGTCAATCTCTGGAATCTCATCGGTTCTTGCTCCTGTGCATTCGTTGCTGAAGACAGGAAAGCAATCGCCGCCGAGAAACCAGCGAGGGAATATCGAGGAACTTTCGATGGTTTTTCGCTGGTCAATGGCACCATTACCCGCACATACCCGGCACCACGCCGCACGAGGCCCCCATGTCCATGAGTTTCGCGCTCGTCGTCGAAGATGACCCTCGCACCGCCGAAGTCATCCGGCGCTATCTCGAATCCGATGGTTTTCGCGTCCAGGTGGAGTCAGACGGCAACGCCGCGCTGCTTGCCGCGCGGGGCGGCGGCCACGATGTCATCCTCCTCGACGTGATGGTTCCGCAAGTGGACGGCCTGACCGTCTGCCGCCGGATTCGCGCCGAAAGTGACGTCGCAATCCTTATGGTGACCGCGCGCACGAACGAGATGGACGTGCTCGACGCCCTCGCGAACGGCGCGGACGACTACGTGACGAAGCCGTTCCGCGGCCGCGAACTGGTCGCGCGGGTGCGAGCCGTCCTCCGCCGCACGCGGGCGAACGCCGCCACAGAACGCGTCCTCACCTTTGGCCACCTCCAGATCGACCCACGCCGCCGCGAGGCCCACCTCGCCGGTCGCCCGGTCGAACTGACGCGCAAGGAGTTCGATGTGCTCCACACGCTCGCGGCGAACTCGGGCAAGGCGTTCACCCGCTCACAGCTGGTCGAAGCCGCTTTTGGCATCGAATACGAAGGGCTCGAGCGCTCGGTCGACGTCCATGTCCGGAACATCCGGCGCAAGATCGAACACGACCCCGAACGCCCAGACTACCTGCACACGCTCTATGGCGTGGGCTACCGCTTCCAGGAGAAACTCGATGCGTCATAGTCTGCGCCTGCGCCTGATCGCCGTGAACGCAATCCTGCCCATGCTGACGATTGCGACCGCCGGCTGGTTCATCCGCGATGCCAACGTCCAGACGCTCGGCGATGCGGCCGGGTTCACGGTCGTCGGCGGTGAGATGGGCGCTTCGGCGCTCCAGCCCATGACGCTGGATGGCCAACTGGTGTCATCGGGGACGACGATCGGCACCGCCAGCAGCACCCTCGTCGGCAGCGGCGAGCCGGGGACGACTCCCTGGACACTGGAGACCGCCTGTGGGTTGCCGTTCACGACCACGATCACGAACCTTCCGGAGAATATCCAGGCGGGGTCGCAGGCAGCGATTCCGATCGTCTACAGCACAACAGGCGCCGGTGGGACCGGTAGCGACCAGTTCGTCGTGCTCAGCCAGCCGTCCTTCGTACAGGCCTACCAGGCGGACCGGGCGAACACGCTGTCGTCGCTGAACCTGCAGGTCGCACTCGTCATCGGGTTGGCCGGCCTCGTCTGCGGGACGGTCGGGATGCTCGCTTCGCAGCGAATTATTGGCCCCGTGCAGGCACTCACCGGAGCCGCCCGCAAGCTCGAAGAGGGCGACCTCTCGCAGCGTGTCGACCACCGCGGGAAGGACGAAATCGGACAGCTGAGTCACGCCTTCAATGCGATGGCGCTCTCCCTCCAGCGCACGGAGTCACTCCGCAAGACGATGACGAGCGATGTCGCCCACGAACTGCGCACGCCGCTGAACAACATCTCCGGCTTCGTCGATATGCTCGCCGATGGACTCGTGGAACCGGATGCGCGCGTCCTTTCTACGCTCCAGGAGGAGACGCAGATCCTTGTGACGCTCGTGAACGACCTCGAGCAGCTCTCGATTGGCGACGCCGGGCAGATCACCCTGGACGCCGCCGAGGCAGACCTCGAACCGATCGCCGAACGCGCCATTCACGCGATGACCCCCCGGGCCAACGAGCGCGGCATCTCGCTCGTGCTCGAATCCGCCGGCGGCCCGGCCATCGCGGAGGTCGATATCACGCGATTCGACCAGGTCCTGCGCAATCTGCTGGAGAACGCCATTCGCCACACGCCCGAGGG
>JBBSKE010000566.1:0-2031 GCA_038256595.1 Tepidiformales bacterium
ATATGGCCCGTACCACCGCCTGGCTTCGCCCACGCAGACCGAGGCGGATGCCGTCATGCAGATGGAATCGGGCGAAATGTGGGGACGAACTCCGCGAAACAGCAATTGGCCGCAGGTGCAGGCCTCTAAGACGGCGTCCTCCCGCACAACGCTTTAGGCATTGAGTTTTATGCGTAGCCAAACAGCGTCCTGCCCGGGCCGCCGGCTAGATCGGGCTACCTCGTTCGACCGCAGCCCGCTCCACCCGCTAATCTGCGCGCGTGGATATCACTCTCGAACCCGTGACCGCGGCGAACTGGCGGGCGACGCTCGACCTCAGCGTCCAGCCGGAGCAGCAGCGCTTCGTCGCCGATTACGTGCCCATCTCCGCGATCGCCCTGGCGAAGGCGTATGTCGGCGCCGGCGGCAACACCTGGTCGCCCCTCCTCGTGCGCGCGGACCGCGTCCCGGCAGGGTTCCTCGCCCTCGCGACCCATCCCGACGCGCCGGGGGACTCCTGGCTCTACCACTTCTTTATCGACCGCGAACGGCAGGGACAGGGCCTCGGCCGGGCGGCGATGGTTGCCCTCCTCGAGCACGTTCGCGGGCTACTCGGGCCGCTCGAGCGCGTCTTCCTCACGGTTCACCCGGAGAACCTCCCGGCGCAGCGGCTCTACGCATCGGTCGGATTCGAACCGAACGGCGAGGACCGCGACGGCGAGCCGGTGTACGTGCTTCGGCTTTAAGCCCTCGGGTTCGACGCCTTCAACTTGTGCGGAGGTCGCGTTCGCCTTCGCCGCGTGCGAGCAGGGAGACTCGCCTCGGTAGCGCGCCCGAGCCCTTCAGGACCGGTTCAAATTTCCAGGTGACCGCTTCTTCGAACACCTCGGCGGTCGCCCGGGGGACGCTGCCCTCGGCCACCATCAGCCAGGAGCCCGCCAGGAGCCGCAGGTGGTAGAGCGCCGAACCCTTGTACGCCTGCCCATCGAGGGCTGCGATTTCGCCGGGGAACTCCGCGCCGACCCGTTCCGCGAGCGCGCCCGCCGGCTCCGCGATGAACGGGTCCTTATCCACGACCCGCCCGAACGACATCATGAGCTTCCCATAGATGTCGTCGGTGATCCGCGGGCGGCGCTTGAAGAGTGGCACGCGGGAAAGGTAGCGCACAGCGGCCGGCTCGCGCCACTGCTTGCCGCGCCACCCAACGCCGTGCAGGATTCCGGCATGACCACGCAACGGGCCGGCCTCTGCGCCATCATCCTCGCCGGGGGCCGCAGCACGCGCTTCGGGTCCGATAAGGCCTCGGCGCTCCTCTGCGGCCGCCCGTTGCTCGGATGGGTGGTGCAGGCGGCAGCAGAGGCGTGCGAGCAGGTCATCGTGGTGCGGGCGAAGGGCCAGGTGCTGCCCCTGTTCGAACCGCGCGCGCCGTTCCGCGTGGTGGAAGACGGGCATGATGGCCTCGGGCCGCTCGCCGGGATCATCGCCGGCCTGCGCGCGAGCGATTCGGAGCGCTGCCTGGTCTGTTCGTGTGACGCGCCGCTCTTGCGGCCCGGACTCGTCGAATTTCTCGATACGCAGTTCACCGCCGGTGCAGCCGACGTCGTCCTGCCGGTCGCGAATGACCATCCTCAGCCGCTCCTCGCGATTTACCGGCGCGAGGTGGCCCTACCCGTGTTCGAAGCCGCATTGGCAGCCGGTGACCTCAAGATCAACCGCATCATCGCCGCCCTGGCGACGCTCCGGGTCGAAGAATCAGCGCTCCTGCGGTTCGACCCGGCCCTCGACAGCTTCCGCAACTGCAACACGCCGGATGCGCTGGCCGGCCTGCAGGCTCGGCTCACGGGCTCCGATTGAACCGCTGCCCGCTGTCGAGTGGATAGATTGACAATTTCTGCGTTCGAAGTGAGGCTACCCACAAATCCCTTCCACGTCCCATCGCTCCGTGCTGCGCCAGGGTCTTCTGCCGTTGCCACCAGGGAGGCCCCCTTTGTTTCGATTCACTTCCCGGCTCAGCCTGGCGTTCCTTGCCCTGTCGGCCGTGCTTTTCATCAC
>JBBSKE010000567.1:0-2028 GCA_038256595.1 Tepidiformales bacterium
GAGAGCGCGCCGACCACTGGCCCAAGGTCGTGGCCTTTCGCGGTCAGGTGGTACTCGGCGCGCGGCGGATGCTCGCTGTAGAGCCGACGGGTGACGATGCCTTCGCCTTCGAGCAAGCGCAGCCGCGCCGAGAGGATCGCCGGGGGGATGCCCTCGACCGAGTCGGCGAGTTCGGCGAAGCGGCGGCGGCCCCGGAACATGTCGCGCAGGATAAGCATGGTCCAGCGGTCGCCGACGACATCGAGTGTGTAGGCGATTGGGCAGCGCATCCGCCTCGGTGGCCGCGGGGTCGCCCGCTTCTGGGCGATGGGCTTGCGAATCTCAGGACTCATAGACCACCTCGCCATCGACCACCGTCATCGCCACCGGGATGTCGCGCACACTCGTCGCAGGAACGCGCGTGATGTCCTCGCCGAGGAGCACGAGGTCGGCGAACTTGCCCACTTCGATGCTTCCCTTTTTCGCCTCGTCGAAGCAGGCGTGGGCGCCGTTGATGGTCTGCATACGAATCGCCGTCGTGAGGTCGACACGCTCGTTCGGACCGCAGACCTGGCCGCCGTTCGTAGCGCGAGTCATCGCCTGTTCGATCCCGAAGAGCGGCGCGTAGTGGGTGACCGGCGCATCGGAGCTGCCGGCGACCGGCACGCCCATATCGATCAGGCTCTTCGCCGGGAACATGGTATCGGCACGCTCCCGGCCGTAATTCGCGATATAGCCGTCGCCGAACTCCCAGAAGAACGCCGGCTGCATCGCCGGGATGATGCCCTGGGCTTTGATTCTTTTCTGGAGGTCTGGCGGGCAGATGCCACAGTGCTCGATGCGGTGGCGAAGCCCTTCGCGCGGGAATTCGGACTGCGCCCGGGCCATGGCGTTGAGTGTTTGCTCGATGGCGCGGTCGCCGACGGCGTGGACGGTGCACTGGAAGCCCTGCCGGTGGGCGCGGCCGATGAGGCCGTCGAGTTCGTCCTGGCTCCAGTAGAGGATGCCGAAGTCGTCGCTATCGGAGGTGTAGGGCTCGCGGGTCGAAGCGGTCGGGCCGCTGCTCGAACCGTCGGTCATCACCTTGAATGCGCCGAGCTTCAGGCGATCGTTGCCGAAGCCGGTGTGGAGTCCGGTATTGAGCATTCCCATGAGTGGGCTGGTGACCGCGTTGACCGTCGTGAACGCGTAAAGGCGAACCTGGATCTGCCCGGCCGCGACGAGGTCCTGGGCGGGGACGAAGGCTGGGCCGGTGAGGCCGCCGGCATCGTGGACGGTCGTGCAGCCGGCAGCGAGGTAGGCCACGTTCGCGCGCAGGAGCGAGGCGCGAATCTCTTCGCGGGAGAGGGCGGCGACCCCCTGGAGGACGTTCTGGGCGGTCTCGAAGCAGACGCCGGTGACCTTGCCGTCGGCGCGGTCGAAGCGGCCACCGGGCGGGTCCTCCGTGGTGTCGGCGACGCCTGCGAGCGCGAGCGCCTTCGAATTGACCGACGAGATGTGGCCACAGGTCCGCCCGAAGATGACCGGGTGGTCCGGCGCCACCGCATCCCAGTCGTACCTATTCGGGTGGCGAAGTTCGGCGAGGCGGGACTGGTCGTAGCCGCGGCCGCGAATCCAGGCGCCGGGCGGCTGCGTTGCGGCGCGCTGGCGAACGGCCTCCTGGAGCGCGCGAATCGATTGCATGCCCGGCGCCTTGCAATCGATCGCCGTCATGCTCGAACCCACGCCGGTGAAGTGGCCGTGGGCATCGTGGAAACCGGGGAGGAGCGAGCGGCCATTCAATTCCACGACTCTCGCGCCCGGCGACGCTGCGGCACGCACTTCAGCGTTCGAACCGACTGACGTTATCCGCCCACCGGAGACTGCGACCGCCTCGGCGATGTCGTTGCCCTGGTTCACGGTGTGGACGCGTCCACCAACGAATACGAGGTCGGGCAGCTGGGGCATGTATGAGTCTCCGGTTGTGATGTTCGCTACTGTACGGTATTCTTCAAACGCGAGGGCTTAACTTCAGATTCTGAAGTTACTCCATTTCCCGCGAAGCTTCCA
>JBBSKE010000568.1:0-2026 GCA_038256595.1 Tepidiformales bacterium
ACCCGGTAGATCACGAGCTGGACGTCGGGGTCGATGCCACCGAGGTCACCCCGGACCTCGAACGTGGCTTCAACTTCGCTCCGGCCCAGCTGTTCGATCTGGCCGGCGACCGCAGCACTGAGCCCGAGGTCGTCGAGCGCGGTCGGCCTCAGCTGGCGGGCGACGGTCAGCAACTCGTCCATCGCCTGATGGGCGAGGCTGCTGGTTTCGTTGAGCTCGTCTTCCAGCTCCGGAGGGGCTGCGGCTTTGGCCGCCTCGAGACGCAGCAGGACCCCGGTCAGCGACTGGTTCACCTGGTCATGGAGGTCACGCGCGACCCGGGCCCGCTCTTCTTCCTGAGCATCGAGGGCAGCGCTGGAGCTGCGACGGCGTTCGGCTTCGAGGCGCCTCATCATTCGCAGGAAAGCCAGCTCGAGCCGTTCCACCTCTTCGGTCTCCGCCTTGCCGTCGATCTCCGGCGGCAGGTTCGCGCCTGGCTGGCTCAGATCGACTTTCTCCATTTCGTCGATCAGGTTCTCGAGCGGATTGAAGCGCCGCCTGAGCAGGGCCACGTTAAGCAGGCAGGTGACCCCGGCCGTGACCGCGACCATCGGGATCAGCAACTCGGCGTGGTCCCAGTCGAGTCCGGCGATGATCGCCGTCGCCACTGTGGCGAAAGCGACCATGATCGCGTTCAGGGTCAGGACCTCGGTAAAGAGCGGGCGGTGCTTCACGGACCAATCGTGGCACGTGGAGCGGCCGCGATCGGCCGCGATCGGCCGAAATCGGTGAATTCGGGTCGAAGTAGGGGGTGGATCACCGAGAATCAGGGTCTGCCCCTATGGATAAAGTCGACGCAATCGGTGAAACTGCCGGTCTCTGTATTGATTCGATCCGCAACAAGGAGTCTTGATGACAACCACCAAAGGTTCAACTTTCGCCGCGACGCTGAGGACAACCATCCTCCTGGCGACACTCTCGGGAATCCTCGTCGCAATCGGATTCGCCATCGGCGGATCGCAGACGGCGCTCCTGTTCCTCGGCATCGCCGTGGCAATGAACTTCTTCTCCTACTTCTACAGCGACAAGCTCGCCCTGAAGATGAGCGGTGCTCAGCCAATGGAAGAGTCCGAGAACGCCGCTTACTTCCAGATGGTCCGGGAACTCTGCCAGCGCGCCGACATCCCCATGCCCCGTTTGTACGTTATTCCGCAGGAACAGCCGAACGCATTCGCAACCGGCCGTAACTACAACCATTCGGCCGTCGCCGTCACCGCCGGCATAACCAAACTGCTCTCACCCGACGAACTGCGTGGTGTTGTCGCCCATGAGCTGGCCCACATCAAGCACCGCGACATCCTGATCCAGTCGGTTGCCGCAACGATCGGCGCCGCGATCACCTACATCGGCTACATGCTGCTGTGGTTCGGCAACGACAACAACTCGCCGCTCGGACTTATCGGTGTCCTGGCGATGGTCCTTTTGGCCCCGCTCGCGGCTTCGATCATCCAGCTGGCCGTTTCGCGCCAGCGCGAATACGCGGCCGACGCCGGTGGAGCCGCAATCTGCGGCAACCCCGAGTCGCTGGCCAGCGCGCTGCTGAGGCTCGAAAAGGGAGCCGAAGAGATCCCGATGAAGGGCCGCGTGAACGAGGCTTCCGAGCCGCTCTACATAGTCAAGCCCTTCAAGGGGTCTGGCCTGAAGAGCCTCTTCTCCACGCACCCGCCGATTGAGGAGCGGGTGACGCGCCTGCGCCAGATGCGCCCCTCACTGTAGGTGAGAGTTGCTGCCCAGGCGAGGCGGCGTGTTACGCCGAAAGGGCCGCGTCCGGGCGGCCCTTTCTCTTGCAGGGCCGGTTGGCGAGCGGCGCCCGGGACGCACCCATGCACGCCTGGCTGCGTCGACGCTCGGATAGCTCGCTCGTTGCCAACAGGCAAGTCGCTTCGCATCCTCGCTTACTCCTTGCCAGCCGCACCTGGGAGCGCCCCGGACACCACTCTCATGCGGGGAACGGCCGAGCTCCCACCCCGGTCGAAGGGACGCTCCC
>JBBSKE010000569.1:0-2009 GCA_038256595.1 Tepidiformales bacterium
CCGTGCTCATTCACGCGCGTGGAGACCGACAACCAGCCGCCCTTGGGCATGGCGTCCCTGGCGTTGAGGAACAGATTGAGAAAGACCTGCTGCAGCTTGTACTCAAAACCCAGTATGTGGCCATTCGCCGTCAAATCCCTGCGCACCTGGATGCGGCTGCCACGGAACTGATGTTCAAGCAGCGACAAGACATCGTTGATGACGACGTTGACGTCAACGGTCGCGGATTCGCCCTCGGAGGGACGAGCGAGATTCAGCAGGCTGTTCACGATCTTGGCCGCGCGGAACGTCTGGCGCTCGATTTTTTCGAGGAGCTGCGTGCGTGGATCGGCAGGATCGGCCTGCTCGAGCAACATCTGGGTGAAACTCGAAATTCCCGTCAGCGGGGTATTGACTTCATGCGCCACACCGGCGGCCAGCAATCCAACCGCCGCCATTTTTTCAGACAGTCGCAGCTGCTCCTCGAGGTTTGCACGATCGGTCACGTCTTCAATGACCACGATCCAGCCGGCCTTGACGCCATCGGCGGTCTGAAACGGCGCGATGCCGGCGTTCACCAGGAGCGGTCGCGCAAGTTCGCCCGGCCCCGCGGTCATGGGCACTCGAAGCAGGGACGCGCCACCGGGTTGATCCTGGCGGGCGACCAGTAACGTCTGGACAAAATCTTCGGGGAACAACGCGGACAGTCGACGACCAATCGCCCGTGTGCGATCAAACTGAAACAGCTGCTCGAGCCGACGATTCCACCGCAGCACCCGATCGTCAAGATCGATGACAAACAACCCGTCGCTGAGCGACTCGACCACGCTGTCGCCGAACTGGCGGAGCCGCTCGATTTCCTCGGCCTTCACGCGCAACTGTCCGTAGAGTCGCGCGTTCTCCAGCGCGGTGGCGGCCTGACCAGCGACGGCGCCCAGCAGCGCCATGTCCTCGCTGCTCAGCGGTTCGGACCGAGCGCGCCGCCCCACGGCCAATACCCCGATCGTCACCTCTTTGCTCACGCAGGGGACAAACGCGTGCCAGCCGGCATCACGCCAGGTCACCCCTTCGTCACCCACCAGGCGCCGGAGGGGAACGGGATCGTCGATGCTGACCGTCTGGCCGGCCATCAACCGGGCGCCAAGTGCGGAGTCTCTGGAAATCTTCAACATCGAGTCCGCGTCCACGCCTCCGGAGGCCACGGCCATGAAGTGCCCGGCAGGCTCATCCGGAGGCGCGAGCAGCAGCGCAATGCGATCCACCGCCAGCGTGTCACGCACCCGTTCGACCAGCCGCGTACTCAGACGTTCCAGGTCGAGGTCGCTGTTGAGCTCTCGTGCAAACGTCACGAGCGCGCGCCGATAGTCATACCGATCGCGGTAGTACAGACGATCGAGGCCACCTTGAATCGCGTTCCACAGCCATGGTGCAACCAGCACAACAACCAGCGTCGCAAACAAGGCCCAAAACGCGTTCTGTTCCTCATGGCCCCCTGAAAGCAGGCGCGCCAAAGCCAGAGTGCCCTGATAGATCACCACCAACACGAGGCCGACCGCCGAAACCACCAGCGCGCGCTTGATGATGACCTCGACGTCCATCAGGCGATACCGGACGATGGCGGACGCAAATGCGAGTGGAATGAACCCCAGCAGGACGGCCGTGTATTGCGCGTTCGGCACCTCGACGCCGACGAGAAAGGGAATCACATACGCGGAGACAAACGGGACGGCACCGAGGCCGGAGCCCCACACAATCCAACGCAACTGACGTCGAGCCGTGACCGACCTCAGGCGACCCAGCGCACGAATCATCAGCGCCAGGCCCCCGAGCAGACATCCCGAGAGATACACGAACTCGATCGTCTCGATCTCCTGCAGCCGCACCACCATCGCCTCAAACGGCAGCCAGCGCATGGCGGAGACGCGTGCCAGCCCCAGCACCAGCGCGGGGGCATACACCAGCGGCAGCACCGCTCGCCCGGTCGGTGTGGCCACCCAGGCATTTGGTCGATCAGGGAAGACGAGCGCGAA
>JBBSKE010000570.1:0-1995 GCA_038256595.1 Tepidiformales bacterium
CGCTCCAAGATCGTCCAGATGGTTTTCGATGCCCAGAGCGGTCACCCCGGTGGCTCGCTTTCGGCGACGGACCTTGGCGTCTCCCTCTTCTGGAACCATCTTCGCTGCAACCCGGAGGACGCTCTCTGGGCCGACCGCGACCGGTTTATCCTGAGCAAGGGCCACGCAACCCCCTTCCTCTATAGCATCCTCAGCGAGCGCGGCTTCTTTAGCGACGAATTGCTGGCCGGCTTCCGCACACTGGGCAGCCCACTCCAGGGCCACCCGTCGATGCAGGCCGTGCCTGGTATCGAAATGTCGAGTGGTTCGCTTGGCCAGGGCATGTCGTTTGCCATCGGCCACGCCCTCGCCGGGCGCATGGACGAACGCGACTTCCGCTGCTTCGTCATGATGGGCGACGGCGAACTGAACGAGGGCCAGGTCTGGGAGGCGGCGATGGCCGTGCCCCACTTCAATCTCGGCGACCGGATTATCGCGATGGTGGACCGCAACGGCATCCAGAACGACGGCTTCGCGAAAGACATTATGACGACCCGCCCGGCCGACATGTTCCGCGGGTTCGGCTGGCACGTGCTCGAAATCGACGGGCACGACATGGCCGCCGTCGACCAGGCACTGACCGAAGCGGAGAAGCCCCACGACCGGCCGCGCTGCATTGTCGCCGCGACGGTGAAGGGCAAGGGCGTCAGCTACATGGAGAACAACCCGTCGTTCCACGGCAAGGCGCCGACCAAAGACCAGCTCGCCCAGGCGTTGGCCGAGATCGAGGCATCCGAATGAGCGCTCCCGCCGCGGCAACGCGCGAAGCCTACCCCGCAGCCCTTATCCGCCTCGTCGAGGAAGGCGTGGATGTCGTGGCGATTGACGCCGACCTCTCCGCTTCGACGATGGGTCACGAATTCGGCAAGAAATACGAGACGCGCTGGCTGACGGTCGGCGTGGCCGAGGCGAACATGGTCAGCATCGCCGCTGGCATGGCTGCCGCCGGCAAAGTGCCGTTCATCGCCAGCTTCGCCGTCTTCCTGCCGGGCCGCTGCTTCGACCAGCTGCGCACATCCGTTGCGCAGCCGAAGGGTGGCCTGCCGGTGAAGTGCGTGGCCAGCCACGGCGGCGTCACGGTCGGCGAAGACGGGGCAAGCGCCCAGGCCCTCGAGGACCTTTCCCTCGCGACCTCGCTCATCCCGTTCGATGTGGTCGTGCCTTCGGATTACGAAGAGGCGCTGCAGGCGATTGTCGCAGTCGGCAAGACGCCGCGGCCCTCGTATGTGCGCACCGGTCGCCCGAAGGTGCAGTCGATTCACAGTGACGGTTTCGTCTTCGAACTCGGCAAGGCCGAACTGATGGCCCCCGGCAACGACGTGACCATCATCGCCTGCGGGATCATGGTGAAGATTGCGCTCGATGCGGCCGCATCGCTCGCCAGCGAAGGAATCAGCGCGCGGGTACTCAACATGGCGACGATCAAGCCGATCGACCGCGAGGCGGTCATCGCCGCTGCGACCGAGACCGGCGCAATCGTGACCGCGGAAGAGCACCAGACCACCGGCGGCCTCGGCTCCGCGGTCGCGCACGTGCTCGCGCAGACGGTCCCGGCGCCGATCGAGTTCGTTGGCGTCGATCGTTACGGCACAAGCGGCAAGTGGGACGAACTGCTCGGGTACTTCGACCTCACGCCAGCCCGCATCGCGACCGCCGCAAAGGCTGCTATCGCCCGCAAGCGGTAACTCGCCCCGAACAGGCTCGGAAAGTGGCGCTGCCGCTATTGCGGCGGGCGCCACTCGTCCTGTAGGGCGGCGAACATGAGGAAGTCGGCCGGTTCGCCGCTGACGAGGCTGTACTGGCGGCGAGTCCCTTCGAGTTCGAACCCGAGCTTCTCGGCCACCCGCCGGGAGCGCGTATTCGCCGCCCAGATGTCCGCCTGGATGCGGCGCAGGTCGAGCTTGTCGAAGCCGTAGGCGACGATTGCGGCGGCCGCGCGCACCATGACACCTTCGC
>JBBSKE010000571.1:0-1995 GCA_038256595.1 Tepidiformales bacterium
CGCGCCCCTATCGCCTCACCCGGCGCTGGAACGACACGACGCAGTGCAACGACCTCGTCTTTTCGATCGGCAGCGCCCTCCCGGATGAGGTGATTCTGCTTACCAGCGAGTCCGCCCACCACCTCAAGTCGGCGCTCGATGCCCTCCTCTATTCGCTGGCAACCCAGCATTCCGGGCCGCTGCGAAGCCAGGTCCTCTTCCCTCTGCTCGATGACGAACCCCACTGGGAAGAAGACACCGAGCGCTTCGAACGCGGAATCGACTCGCTCCCCGAGGCGGCGAAGGTTGTCGTCCGGCGGCTCCAGCCGTTCCGCCTGCTCGAACGCGGCGAGATCGAGCGCCACCACGGCGAGAATCTGCTGCGCCTGAGCTATCTCCTGGACGTCGACCGCCAGCGCACGCCGCCGCTCGCCTTCCTGCCGGTCCCTTCGACCACGGCGCCGAAAACGGGCAAGGGCGCGAAATCGTTCCTCACGGACGGTCTGCCGATCCCGACGCTCAAGCACAACACGGTGATCCGCCGCTGCATCCCGGACCAGTACGACCTCTCGGTGCAGGTCGCCTTCAACGTCGTCTTCGGGGACGAATGGCCCGCGAGCCTGCGCCGCCGCCCGATCACGGACGTCCTCGCGAGCCTCGCGGAGACGGTGACGGACTACGTGCTGCCGGAGTTCGCCGCCTCGGAGGCGGGATAGGGTACTGGCGGCCAGGGGACGACCAGGTCATCCACGCGGGCGAAGAGGAGGTCTCCATTCGATACGGAATGAAAGGCGACCAGCGGGTTGCCGTCCGCATCGAGCCGCATACTGGGGAATGCGCCCTCGTCCGCGCCGTCTGCATCAAGGGTGGCAGTGGCGCGCGTCGATTGGCAGTCTTCAGTGCCGCAGCGGACCATCGCGAGGTGCGAGCCATTGTAATAGGCGAACCGTGTGGTTGAAAGATTGAGTCCCTGTTACGAGTTTGTTCGCGGGTGGCGAAATGGTTGCCAGCGCGATGCGCCCCAACCTACCATCGCCAGCACGAGCCGAACCCTTAAGGGTATCGGCGGTCCCGTGCGAGGTTCGAATGGCCGAGACAATGTCGATCATCTCCGGGGGAGACCCGTTCGCTGATGACCCATCGGTCCAGACGAAGCGCAGCGGACACTCCTGGCGGGAACCGCTGACTGGCTTCGAATGGCTCTCGCTGCGTTCCGCGCCGGTTTACTACGGCTACGGCGCACCCCGCGGCCACGGCGAGCCGGTAGTCCTCCTCCCCGGCTTCATGACGAATGACCTCTACCTCTCCGAGCTCTTCTTCTGGCTCGGGCGCATCGGCTACCAGCCCTACTTCTCCGGCATCGAGAGCATCAACAGCGACTGCCCGGACGCGACGATGGGGGCCCTGATCGCCCTCCTGAAGCGCGCGAAGCGGGAGGCCGGGGTCGCGCCGATCCTCGTCGGCCACTCGCTCGGCGGTATGATTGCGCGGGCGATCGCGCTCGAATCGCCGGACCTGCTGGCCGGCGTCATCTCGATGGGGTCGCCATTCAAAGGCGTCGCGGAGGTCCACCCGGTCATTCCCGCACTCACTGGCGCGCTCCTCCGCCTTCAGCATCACCGCCCGCTGCGAAACTTGAAGCCTTCGTGTTACAGCGGCTTCTGCATGTGTACCTTCAATCGCAACCTGCTCTCGCGGCAGCAGTACGCCGTGCCGCATTACGCGATCTACTCGCGGCACGATGGCGTGGTCCAATGGGAGAACTGCCTCGAAGACGACCCGTCGCTGAACGACGAGGTGAACTGCACGCACACGGGCATGGCCTGGCATCCCGCCGTCTATCGCGTGCTCGCGCGCCGACTCCACCAAATTGCGACCGAGGCGCGCAAGAAACCGGCCTTGGTCTCGCCCGCCTGACTTCAGGAACACGCTCAGCCTGTCGATCTTCGAGGTACGACGCGATCGTTCCCCGGAGTTTCCCGTGCGCCTGCAACCACTGCTTCTCGTCCTCGGCGC
>JBBSKE010000572.1:0-1992 GCA_038256595.1 Tepidiformales bacterium
AACTTCATCAAGCTCGATGGCAACATCGCCTGCATCGTCAATGGTGCCGGCCTTGCGATGGCGACCATGGACGCGATCAAGTTCTCCGGCGGCGAGCCGGCCAACTTCCTCGACATCGGCACGGTCAACGACCCGGCCCGCGTCGTGAGCGCGCTCAAGGTGATCACGCAGGACCCTTCGGTGAAGGCGATCCTCGTGAACATCTTCGGCGGCATGGCGCGCGTCGACATCATCGCCCAGGGTGTCATCAACGGCGTCCGCGAACTCGGCATCGCCCACCCGATCGTCATCCGCCTCGTCGGCACGAACCTCGCCGAAGGCGAGGCCCTGCTGAACGAATCCGGGATCGACTGCATCCGCGCCTCCGAACTCGGCGACGCGGCCCGCAAGGCTGTCGAAGCGGCCGGCCGGGTCGCCTAGAGCGGCTGCCTGCAACGACTGACGATCGAAAGCCCCGGTGGAAACGCCGGGGCTTCTTGGTGCCCGCTCAGAGCGAACTCCGGGACAATGAGCACGGGGATACTTGTAAAATGGAGAGATGGCCAACCTCATTGTTTCGGACCCGAAGATCATGCTCGGAAAGCCGACGATTCGTGGGACGCGCATCACCGTGGAACTGATTCTCGAGCACCTCGGCGGCGGCGAATCCATCGAGGAGTTGCTCGAAGAGTACCCATTCTTGTCCCTGGAGCAGGTTCGTGCCGCCCTGACCTACGGCGCGGCCGCAGTCCATCGCGAGTTCCTCGCCAATCCCCAGCGAACGACCAGCTTCGACCGTCTGTAGGAGCGACGAGCCGCCCGGAACGCCTTCGCGCCGCGGGTGCTACGATGATTGAATGTCCCGACGAACTGAACGCGTGAACGACCTCCTCCAGGAGGAGCTTGCCGAATTGCTCCTCACCTCCGTGAAGGACCCGCGCGTCGGGCATGGTCTGGTGTCCATCACCGAGGTGGTGGTCTCGCAGGACCTGCGCCACGCGAACGTCTACATCTCGCACCTGGGGAACGAAGCCGAGCGCGGGGAGGTCATGAAGGGCCTCGAACACTCCCAGAGCTACCTCCACAACGAGTTGACGAAGCGGCTGAAGATGCGCCACGTGCCGGCGATTCACTTCAAGTTGGACCCTTCGCTCGAACGCGGCGCACGGCTGGCGACGCTCATCAACACGGTCGCCGGCTCCGTGGACCCGGCGACCCTCACCGCCCAGGAAGACGTACCGCCGCAGGCGGGCCCGGCGCCCGCTCGACCCGCGCTCTCGATTGTTGTGGCCGACTCCGACGACGATGACGACTTCGAAGACGACGGCGACCTCGATGAGGACGACGACCTCGAAGACGACGAACAAGCTGATGACGACGACGACGACCGGTAGCCTGCCGCTTGCTTGATGGCATCCTCCTCGTCGATAAACCCGCGGGCTGGACCAGCCACGACGTGATTGGCCGGATGCGCCGCATCGCCGGGCAGAAACGCATCGGCCACACCGGCACTCTCGACCCGATGGCCACCGGTCTGCTCGTGGTCTGTCTCGGCAGCGCGACGCGGATGGTCGAATACATGACCGGGCACGACAAGCGTTACGAGGGCGTCATCACGCTCGGCGCCGTCACCGACACCGACGACGCTGAGGGCACGGTCATCGCCACGAACTCGGTGCCCGAGGCCGCCAGCATCGACCTGCGAGCGCTTGAGACGATGTTCAATGGGCCCCTGAGCCAGTTCCCGCCCGCCTACAGCGCCATTAGCATCGGCGGGCAGCGTGCCTACGACATCGCCCGTGCCGGCGGCGACCCGGGACTCGCGGCGCGCCAAGTGGTCATCCATTCGCTCGAACTGGAGTGGCTCGATGAGTCGCGGCTGGCGATTCGCGTGCATTGCGGCAGCGGCACCTACATTCGCAGCCTCGCGCGCGATATCGGTGTCGAAATCGGATGTGGTGGGCACCTGTCAGCCCTGCGCCGGACTTCGGCTGGCGGTTTCGACCTTGAGCA
>JBBSKE010000573.1:0-1982 GCA_038256595.1 Tepidiformales bacterium
ATCGTAGGTCGAGCGCACGGCGCGCACGAAGGCGAACCCGTTTGCCCAGCCGGTATGGCCGCCAGCGCCGGCACTGAGCAGCGCGAGACCGTCCGCGCCGGCCTGGAGCGAGAGTTCGACGTGACGCATCGAGGCAACATCGGCGAGGACGGCAATCCCGGCATCGTGCAGCGGGCCGATGACATCCACAGGCGAGCCCACGCTCGTGATGACGAAGTCGATGCGGTGCTTCGCGAGCGTTTCGATGTCCGTGGCGAGCCGTTTGTTGCCGCGAATGATGAGGTTCGCCGAGAGCACACCTGATGGTTCGCCGGAATCGGCTGCGGCGGTTCGTGCGGCCTGGATGCGCGTGAGCCAGTCGTCGAGTTCTTCCGGCGTGCGGCAGTTGCCCGTCGGGAACGAGCCGACGATGCCCTCAAGGCAGGACGCGGTTACCAGTTCTGGCCCCGAAACACCGGACATCGGTGCGGCGATCAGCGGCAGGGAGAGTCGTGAAAGAACGCCGTCGAGTTGCATCGGCATGGGGCCTCCGGGTCCGCGGACCTGTGGTTTCGGATCATGCGACCTCCCGTCGAAGCCGCGCGTCGCGGCCTCTGCGGAGATGGCACTGGGGCGTCATCTCGCGCCGAGCGGAAACCGCCAGCTGGCGCCGAATCCAGCGGATGGGTTTGGCACGAAAGGGAGAAATGGAAGTCGCTGAGCAAGAGTATACGGAGCCCGCAGGCCCGGACAATCCATGGGCACGGGACGCCCGGTTCGAGGCAACCGAAGGGGTATCGCCAGCGCCCTGCCGCGCTCAGAAGAGGACGCTGTTGGCGGCGAACCCGGCGATCTGCTCGTCGTCGTAGCCGAGTTCCTCGCGCAGAACCTCGTCGGTGTGCTCGCTCCACATGGGCGCGCGCACGAGGGGCAGGCGCTCGCCATCCCAGGTGATGGGCTGCTCCTGGACGAAGACGGTGAGGCCCGCTGGCAGCTCCATCTCGCGGTAGTCCTCTCGCATCGCCGGGTCCGAAAGCAGGTCGGCGAGGTCGAGCAATGGGCTGGCCGGGACGCCTGCGGCCTGTAGCTCGGCCGCTGATTCGCGACGGTCGCGAGTCGCAGACCATGCCGAGATGATCTGCTCGACCGCTTCGACCGAGGCGAACCGGTCCGTGATGCTGCGCAGCGCTTCGAGGCCGTCGACCGACTGGAGGTTCGCCCAGTCGCCGTCGTCGCGGCAGGCGAGCGCGAGCCAGCGGTCGTCGCCGGCTGCCGGGAAGACGCCATGGGGCGCCATCCGACGCGAGCGATTCCCGTTGCGTCCGGGCGTGCTGCCGTTGTTCAGGTGCTCGACCAACTCGGTATCGAGGAGGTGCACGGAGGCTTCGTACTGCGAGAGTTCCATGTACTGGCCCTCGCCGGTGCGCTCGCGATGCAACAGCGCCGACATGACCTGGGAGGCGGCGAAGTAGGGCACGGTGAAGTCGGTGTGGAGCGTGCCGAGTCCGATCGGTTCGCGGCCGGGGAAGCCGGTCAGGTCCGAGAGGCCGCACATCGCGACAATGCCGCTGCCATAGGAGCGCCAGCCCGCGTTCGGCCCCTTCGTGCCCATGACCGCCCAGTTCGCAACGATGATGTCTGGCTTCAGTTCGCGCAGGGCGTCGTAGCCGAGTCCCCAGCGGTCGAGGCGGTCGGGCGTGTAGTTCGAAGTGACCACGTCGGCCGTGGCCGCGAGCCTGCGGACGATTTCGATGCCTTCCGGCGTGTTGAGGTTCACGGTCATTGCGCGCTTGTTCGTGTTGCAGTCGTTGAACTGGCCGTTGGTGTTGAGCGTGGACATCCCGGGCGGCTGCACGCCGATCTGGCGGATGGGGTCGAGCCGGTATTCGGATTCGACCTTGATAACATCGGCGCCGAGGTCGGCGAGGAGGCGCGTGGCCAGCGGCCCGGCGATCGCCCAGCAGAAATCGAGGACACGCACGCCTTTCAGCGGCTGGTGCGGC
>JBBSKE010000574.1:0-1960 GCA_038256595.1 Tepidiformales bacterium
AAACACCGGCGCGAGTGATTTCGCGACCATTGGCCGCCGGCATTGACGATCCATTTTCGCGATTGGAGGACGGCAGAACGGGCCGTATCCATGGGGAGATACGGCCCGCGAGTCAGCTGCCGGTTGAACCTGGATGCCTGGCTACGCGACGGAGAGCACCGTCACGAGCCCGAACATGCCCTTGCTGGACTCCGCGTGGCTGAGGATGTGGCAGTGGAACGCCCACAGGCCGGCCTCGGTGCAATCGACGATCACGTCGTAGCGGTTACCCGGCGCCACGCTCACGGTGTCGCAAAGGTAGGGGTTCGCCAGGAGATAGCCATCGATCGCGACGACTTTCTGGGCCATGCCGTGCAGGTGCATGGGGTGCACCATCTCGCCCTCGTTCATGTAGCGGATAAGTAGCTTCTGGCCGAGCTTCGCAGAGACAAGTTCGGTGGCCGGGAAGCCCTTGCCGTTGATCGTGAACCCAAGCAGCAGGTCGTTGATGACCATCACGTATTCGGCGTCGTGGGCCGGGTAGCTCGCCGGGTCTTTCGGGTCGACGATGAAGGCGCCGAGGAGGCCGCGGTTCGTCTGCTCCATCGCGTTGTGGTGCGAGTGGTACATGTGCGTGCCGGAGTTGCGCAGCGTGAACTCGTAGGTGAAGGTCTCGCCCGGCTTAATCGGCGGCTGGGTGACGAACGGGACGCCGTCCATCTTGTTGTTCAGCAGGATGCCGTGCCAGTGAACCGAAGAGCTCTCTTCGAGGTTGTTCTTCACGATGATGCGAACGGCCTCGCCCTCAGTCGCCCGGATAATCGGCCCGGGGATCATGTTGTTGTAGCCGCGTGCCTTTTCGAAGTTGCCGGGCGTGGTCTCCCAGTCGAACTCGTCCATCGTCAGTTCGAAGATGCGCACGCCGTTCTCGACGCGCGACGGAGCCGGGAGGTTGCCCTTGCCCTTCGTGATCGGGCTGGCGGCGTTCGCGAGGAACTGCTTTACGCCCGCTTCGTGCAGGTCGTCCATCTCAGCGGCCGAATGAGAAACGGTAGTGTCCGTGCCGGTTGAGTGTCCGCCCTCAGCCGTCGGCCCCGCGACGGAAGGGAATTTGGTCGGAACAGCTTCGGAGCGGCGTCCGGTGGGGTCTTCGTAGCAGCCCGCTACGAGCATGCCGCCGACGGTTGGTACAGCGGCGCCGAGCATCGCGCCCTTTCGCAGGAGCGAACGCCGTGCGAGCCGCTTCCTCCCAATCGCCTCAGCTGCGTCCATCGCGAGATTCAACTCTTCCGTCATCCGAGATTCTCCTTACGGGGCCAGGGCCACCGGTATGTTCTTGTCGTTGATCGAAGGTTCGCAGCATTGGCATCCCTGCAGCAGGACCAATCGGCCCAAGATCCGTGCCCGTGCGTCGGTTTCGGAGGCGATCGGCGGCAATCTCGGTGTGGACCGGCGTCGCAGGCCGGCGGCAAACCGGTGCGTTCTCCGAATCGATCATGTTTAGTTCGCTTTTCAGGGATGCTATTCTTCGGCAGACAAACTGCTCCTGCCGTGCGAATCTCGGTCTACTGTGTGATTCGCTCGTCGTCCCGGGCCGGCAGTGGACAGGGTTTCTGATGCACGATGACGCCAACACTGAGGACCAGTCTTCCGAACGCGGGCAAGGCCACGCGCCGGACAGACCGCGCGACATGGGCTCCGCCGATTTCGCCAGTCTCCTCGCCGAGATGGCGGTCACAAGCGAGATGCTCACTTCTGGCGAGGACCTCGCTCAGATACTTCGCGAACTGGCCCTCCGCGCGCTCCACATCACCGGTGCAGACTTCGCCGCGATCTCGACCTTCGACGAATCCGGCACGCTGTCGCGCTTCATCTATACCGGGATCGACGAGCAGGAGGCGCGCCGCCTGGGGAGCCCGCCAGTGGGCCGCGGTCTGCTCGGCCACCTCGCCCAGCTCGAACGGCCACTGCGGCTCGAAGA
>JBBSKE010000575.1:0-1948 GCA_038256595.1 Tepidiformales bacterium
CACATGGCCGCCACCGTCGCCGAGACCATGAACGAGATGTTCGCGAGTTCCGTTCGCACCATGCAGGTCCTGCTCGATGCGGGCGAAACGGCCCTTCCTGTCGCCACGACGCATGTCTGCGGCCACGACAAGGACACCTGGACGTTGCTCACGAACCTCATCGACCACGAGACCAAGCACATGCACCAGACCCTTCACGGACGCTACGAAGGCAAGGATTCGCGCACCCCGATGGAGCGCATCATTGCCGAGTGGATCGAGACGCGTGCCCGCTTCCTCGGCACGCTCGTCGGCCTCTCGGAGGAGGAGTTTCACGCCGAGACGGAGCACAGCGGCTGGACCTTCGCCGAGGTCGCCCAGCATCTCCTGAAGCTCGAGCATCACGCCCTCGCGACCATGGAGACCGATGGCGCCCTGAACTGTGGCGAGCGCTAGTGCCGTTTCTCATCGCCAAAGTCGCGCTGATGCTCTTCCCGTTCATTAAGCCGATGGCGCGCGAACTCTTGAGCGTTCTTTACCGCCGGCACATTAGAATGGACGAGGAAGGTAGGCCCATGTCCCAGGACCCGGAACGAGGCTCCGCTCGCACATTCGTGTTCACCCGAGGCCCGGGTGGCACCACAATCGTCAACGACGGCAGCTTCTCTCTCAGCATTAAGGCAACCTCCGCGCTCTCCATCGCGGTCATCTGGGCAACCATGACCCCGGCGATTTTCGTCGAGCCTGGTGGCTGGCCGGCGCTCGTCTTCGCCTTCCTCGGCACGGTCGCGATTGGCGTGAGTGCCTGGCGGCGGCTCGGGATCTCGCGCCTCATCGCCATCTCCGGGGTCTGGCTGGCGACCGCACTTGCCGTCGCCGGTAGCTCCGACAACTGGTGGATGGCCTCGTTCGCGTTCCTCTCCACGGCGGCGATTGTCTACAGCATCATGAAGCGCGACGCCTACCTCGGCGGCGCCGGCATCGCTCTCGCCTGGCTCGTCACCGGTGTGATCGCCATGAGCCAGGACGGCGACACCGCCTGGATGTCCATCTTCGCCTTCCTCACCGCCGCAGCCGTCGCCAACGCGTTCGGTACGAGCCGCCGGGCACTCATCGCAACCGTGGCCTGGGCCATCGCCGGCGTCCTCATGTTCGCGCTCGATGGCAGCTACTGGATCGCGCTCATCGCCACGCTCTTCAGCATCACTTCCTTCGGCCTCGGTGGATTCAACATGCCGCGCAAGTTCGAATGGGACCTGTTCGACCGCGACACCAAAGAACGAACGAACACGCGGTAACTCGACATGGCACGACACTTCGACGACCGCTACGCTGAGCCCGTGGAAGAGATTAACCTCGGGCCGGATGAACGCGACATGGACCTGATCGACGGCAGCTGGGAAGGCGACTACTACTCGGGCCGCAAGAAGGGCCGCGACTGGCAGAGCATCGGACTCGCCATCGGCCTGCTCGTCGTTCTCGCGATGCTCCTCCCGGGCATCCTGGTGATGTTCGGATGACCATCGACCTCGCAAAGCGCGTCATTGCCGTAATCGGCAGCGGCGACGATTTCCATCGTGCGATCGCAGTGAAGTGTGCCGAAGCGGGCGCGGATATCGCCCTCGCGACCGTCCATTCGAGCGAAGAGTTCGCCGTTAACTCGATTGCGAACGAGATCTGGAGCATCGGTCGCGAGCATTTTGCTCGCCTCATGGACGCCGCCGAGCCGACGGACATCACGGCCTTCGCCGACGAATGCTGGGACCGCCTCGGGCGCTGTGACGCGCTCGTCTGGGCCTATTCGAAGCCGACGAGCGTGCCCATCGAAGAACTCGCCATGCACGAATGGCAGGACATCTTCCGCGAGAACCTCGATGCCCCCTACCTTGCCGCGCAGGCATTTGGGCGGCTGTTCGAACGGAGCGGTGGCGGCACGGTGCTCTTCGCCATGTCAGAACCGCCCGGCAGC
>JBBSKE010000576.1:0-1945 GCA_038256595.1 Tepidiformales bacterium
CATGCTCATCGCCTGCGATAGCAAGTCTTCGCCGTCGCTCGATGGCGCCAATTCCGGAGGAACTACCACGGCCGAACGCAAATCCTGGGCGGGTGACAAGCCTGCACCGAAAATCCCCGACGGGCTCACCTGGTTCAACGTTGCCAAACCGCCGGCGCTCGCGGACCTGCGGGGCAAAGTCGTGCTCCTCGACTTCTGGACCCACGGTTGCATCAACTGCCAGCACATCATCCCCGACCTGAAGGCGCTCGAGGCCGAATTTCCGAACGAACTGGTCGTAATTGGCGTCCATTCCGGCAAATACGCGACTGAACACAATGATGAGAGCGTGCGCGAGGCCATACAGCGCTTCGGACTCGTCCATCCGGTCGTGAATGACCCGGATTTCGTCGTCTGGAACATCTACGGCGCGAACGCGTGGCCCACGCTCGTCCTCATCGACCCGGTAGGCAACCTCGTCGGCGGCCACTCGGGCGAAGGCGTCTACGACCTCTTCCAGCCGATCATTTCGTCGCTTGTCAGCGAATTCGACGAGGCCGGGCAGGTTAATCGCGTGCCCTTCATCACCTCACCCGACGCAACCGCAGCCTCGACGGTGCTGTCCTATCCCGGCAAGGTGCTCGCGGACGAAAAGGGCGGGCGGCTGTTCATCGCCGATTCCGGGCATAATCGAATTCTCGTGGCGAACCTCCAGGGCGAACTCCAGATGGCCATCGGCAGTGGTTCCGAGGGATTCGCCGACGGCGCCGCGAACGAGGCGAAGTTCAACCAGCCCCAGGGCATCGCGCTCTCCACGGATGGTTCGATCCTCTTCGTGGCGGACACCCGCAACCATGCGATCCGCGCCGTCCAGCTTCCCGGCGGTGAAGTGACCACGATCGCCGGCACCGGCAAGCAGCTCGACCGCTTCCCCGTCGAGGATTCGCCGGCCGCGAAGGCTGCCCTCGGCTCCCCCTGGGACGTGCTGGCCGATGGCGACACGCTCTACATCGCGATGGCCGGCATCCACCAGCTCTGGGCGATCGACCTCAAATCGCAGACGATCTCGGTGTTCGCGGGCACCTCGCGCGAAGGCATCGAGGACGGCCATCCGCGCACCATGGCGACGCTCGCCCAGCCGACCGCGCTCACCAGCGGCGACGGCTACCTCTTCTGGGTCGACCCGGAATCGAGTTCCGTGCGGCGAGTCGAACTCGGAGGCGGCGGCGCGGTCGAAACGCTCGTCGGGACCGGCCTCTTCGACTACGGCGCGGACGATGGCCCCTTCGACAAGGCCCAGCTCCAGCATCCGCAGGGCATCGCCTTCGCGAACGGCAAGCTCTACGTCGGCGACACCTACAACCACAAAGTGCGCGCGCTGGACCTCAAGGACGCGGAGGTCGAAACCCTCTCCGGCAGCGGCGCCCGCGGCTGGGAAGACGGCGCAGGCGACGACGCGATGTTCGACGAGCCGGGCGGCCTGAGCATCGCCGGTTCGACCATTTATGTCGCAGACACGAACAGTCACCTCGTCCGCACGGTCGATATTCGCAGCGGCGAGGTTCGCACGCTGACGCTTTCGAACATCTCCGCGATCGCCAGCGTATCCGGGCGGGTGCTGCGCCTTTGGCTGCCCGAGCAGACGGTCGCGCCGGGAGCTGGCCAGCTCACCCTGCGCGTCGTCTCCCCCGACGACCACCACCTGAACTCGCAGGCGCCGTCGCGGCTCTCGTTCGCGTCTTCGAACCCGGCGGTCCTCGAACCGGGTGAGTCGAAGATCGCCTGGTCGTCCGACGAGCCCGGCATCGACGTGGCGATCCCGGCGAACTACGCCGCTGGCAGCGCCGTCCTCACGGCCAGCGGCGAGGTCTACTACTGCCGCGAAGGCGAAGAGGCACTCTGCTTCATCCAGCAGGTCGAGGTCACCCTGCCCGTGACCATCGCCCCCGGCGGCGCAGGCGAAGCG
>JBBSKE010000577.1:0-1944 GCA_038256595.1 Tepidiformales bacterium
ACACCACCGGCTACCTCGCCTGCGGGCCTGCCGATGGCCCGCTCATCATCTTCGTCCACGGCTGGCCCGAGCTCTCGATTAGCTGGCGGCACCAGTTGCCGGTGTTCGCCGGGCTCGGATTTCGCTGCATTGCGCCGGATATGCGCGGCTACGGGCGCTCCTCCGTCTACGACCGCCACGAGGATTACGCCCTCGAACAGTCCACCGCGGACATGATCGAGTTGCTCGATTCGCTTGGGCGGGAGAAGGCGATCTGGGTGGGGCACGACTGGGGCAGCCCGGCCGTCTGGAGCATCGCCAGCCACTACCCGGAGCGTTGCTACGGGGTGGCGAATCTCTGCGTGCCGTACATCAAGGAAGGCTTCACGATCGCCAACCTGCTGCCGCTTGTGAACCGCGAGGTCTACCCGGAGGACACGCACCCCGCCGGCCAGTGGGACTACCAGCTCTTCTATCAGGAGAACTTCGAGCAGGCTTCGGCGGGCTTCGAGGCGAACGTCGCAAACGTGGTCAAGCTGCTGTTTCGCAAGGGCAACCCGGGCGGGCTCGGGAAGCCAAGTGCCACCTCGGTCACGCGGCGGTCGGGCGGCTGGTTCGGCGGCGGTGCGGCCCCGGACGTGCCGATGGACACCGACGTGCTCACCGAACAGGACGCCGCCACCTACACGGCCTCGCTCACGCGGAACGGTTTCTTTGGGCCGGACTCGTGGTACATGAACCACGACCGCAACGGCGAATACGCGGCGAGTTCGGTCAATGGTGGTCGGATCGATATGCCGGTGCTCTTCCTCCACGGCCTCTACGATTTCACCTGCGAGACCGTCGCCTCGCGGCTGGCAGACCCGATGCGCGCGGACTGTCCGGACCTCGAGGAGGTCATCGTCGAATCCGGGCACTGGATGGCGCAGGAGAAGCCGATTGCCGTGAACGCGGCCCTGGCGAAGTGGTTGGCGGCGCGGTTCCCGGAGCTCTGGGCGCGCAAATAGACGAAGGTCGAACCGGCTAGCCCGCCAGGATGGCGACCGTGACACCCTCGCCGCCTTCGTTCGCGGGAGGTGTCTCGAACTTGCGCACGAGCGGGTTGCTGGTCATCGCCTCGCGGATGGCGGCTCGTAGTGCGCCCGTGCCCTTGCCGTGGATGATGCGCACGAACGGCATGCCCGCCTGGAACGCCTGGTCGATATAGTTTTCGAAGCGGTTCAGCGCCTCTTCCGCGCGCTGGCCGCGAAGGTCCAGCTCGAGCGGCACGTGGGGGCGATTCTGGAGCCGCTCGGGCACCGGCAGGGTCACGATTTGCGACGGTTCGTTCGCGGCCACCCGGTCGATGCGGTCGACGGTAACCTTCATCCGGATTGAGCCGAACTGGACCTCGATGCGGCCGGCGTCGTCGATGGTGGACATTGCGACGCCCTCCTGGGGGATGTCGCGAACGTGGACACGGTCACCGGGCATGAGCACGCGCGGCGCCGGCAGATCCTGAATCAGGCGGCGCTGGGGCTTCGCCTGGGCGACCACCTGGCCGAGGGCGGCGTCCATTTTCTTGAGAGTCTCGTCGGCTGCGCGTGAATCGAAATTGCGGGTGGCGATGCGGCGGCGTTCCTGGTCCATTTCACGGCGCATGGCGATGAGCATGTCCTCGGCGTCGCGTTTGGCGTCGTTGAGGATGCCGAGCCGCTCCTGTTCGATGCGGTCGCGGCGCTCCGAGAGCTCGCGGCGAAGGTCCTCGGACTCCTTGCGGGCCGCTTCTTCGCGCTGGCGGGCGTCGCTGGCCCCGGCGCGCTCGGTCCGAATCTCATCGAGCAGAGTTTCGAGTTCGAAGTGCTGGGGCGAAAGCTGCTCGCTCGCGCGTTCGAGCACGACCGATTCGAGCCCAAGGCGGCGGGCGATGGCGATCGCGTTCGATTGTCCCGGCAGGCCGATCGTCAGCTTGTAGGTCGGGCTCAG
>JBBSKE010000578.1:0-1936 GCA_038256595.1 Tepidiformales bacterium
GAACGTCTCCTTCGTCCAGGTGGAGATTCCCGACGCCCTCTGGGACGACCTCGACGCCGCCGGCCTCGCTCGCAAAATCTGATCGGCCCGCGAACAGTTCCTACCTCGGGATAATTGGCAGTACGATCCGCGAGGGACGCGCGCTATCGAAGTAGATCGTGTTCTCAGCGACCACCGGCTCTTCGCGATTCGGCCCAGCGGCGAACAGCGAGGCTCCCGTATTCGGGTTCACATCGAAACGCGGGAAATTGCTGCTCGAGATGTCCACTCGGATGCGGTGGCCCTTGCGGAAGAGCTGGCTCGTGGACCAGAGATCGATGGCGAACTCGTAGGCGGTCCCGGGCTCCATGGGCACCTGACTCTGGTCGCCCTCGCGGAAGGTGCCGCGCAAGATGCCGTCGCAGATGTTGTAGGCCTTGCCGTCCGGATGCACATCGAGCAGTTTCGCCGTGATATCCGTGTTTCGCGCCGAAGACGATGCCCAAATGTGCGCGAAGACCTGGCCGGTGACCTCGGTGTCCTCGTCGAGGGGCGCGGTGTGGAAGCGGAGGATGTCGCTGCGGCTATCGAGCGGCGCGTGGTCAAACGGCCCGCACGGGTAGTTGACCCATTCGCAGCCGCCGAGCGTGACCACCGGGTCGGCCGGGTCGAACTCGAACGATTTCGGCGGCTCATTCGTGGGTGCGCGCTCGTCCAGGGTGCCGTCGCTGTGCAGGAAGAAGTTGGTCGATTGGGTGCGGGCGAGCGGCCACTCGTCTTCGCCGCGCCAGGCGTTCTCACCCATGACGAAGATTTGAACCGGCTTTTCGCTGGCGGTGCCGTTGTCGATGCCCCGCAACCAATGGTCGTACCAGCGCTTGCGCACCTCGAAGGGGTTTACCTTCAGGAGGTCGTCGCCGAAATCGAGTTCGCCAACGTCGCGCATTCCCCAGTTCACATGCCGCCAGGGGCCCATAATCAGCCGCTGACCGGCTCGCGTCTCGGGCGAGCGGCCATTCGCGCGCATGCCGGTGTAGCTATCGATCGTGCCCTGGCAGAAGGTGTCGTACCAGCCGCCGACGTGGAGCATCGGGATGTCCATCTCCGCGTGCTGGCCGGTGAAGTTGTAGTTCTGCCAGAATGGCCCGTCGTTCGGGTGCTCCATGAATTCCGTGAACCATTCGTTGCCAAAGACGCCGTCGGTCGTCTCGTATTCGCGGAAGGCCCACTCGCGGAAGAACGGCGTGACTTCGAGGTTCAACATCTGCTCGGGCGTAACCCAGACGTCCGCGCGGTCTTTCAGGAGCTTCGCCATCCGCTTCGGATAGTGCTTGAGGTTGTCGTTCGCGAGCAGGATGAGCCAGGCGAGGTTGAAACCGATGCGGAAGGCGCCGCCCTGGTACCACCAGCGGTGGTAGACGCTGACCGGTGCGAATTCGGGGATGGCGGCGGTGAAGTGCGGCGGCCGAGTCGGGGCGGCGAGGTACTGGACCGTGCCGACGTGCGAGGCGCCGGTCGTGCCGATGTGGCCATCGCACCAGGACTGGGCGGCGATCCACTCGATCGTGTCGTAGCCGTCGCGGGCGTCATCGCGAAAGGGGTAGAACTCGCCGTCAGAGTCGTTTCGACCGCGCACATCCTGGCGCACGAACGCATAGCCGGCCTTCGCCCACATTTCGCCGGCGAGCGCCTGGTTCGTTCGATCGTAGGGCGTCCGTGTGAGGACCACTGGGAATGGACCTGCCCCGGCCGGGCGAGCGACACTCGCCGCCAGCAGCGTGCCATCGCGCATGGGGATGTTGATGCGTTCTTCGCTCACGACCTGGGTCAAATCGGCCAAAGGGAACCTCCGCGTCGGTTGGAATTGCCGGGTAATCTGCTGCCGAATCCTACACAGGCGCGCTCCAAAACGCTCGCCCCGGGCAAATGCTTCGTCTGAGGTAAAACAGCCCTCTTC
>JBBSKE010000579.1:0-1936 GCA_038256595.1 Tepidiformales bacterium
AAGTGGCCGGCGGCAGCAAGCCGATCACGGAAGCGAAGCAGTTCTGCGATTTCGAGAACGAACTCGGCTGGGCGGCCGGCGTCACAGGCATGAAGCCGTTCATCGTCTCGACGCTCGCGAATCCGCCGCGCCTGGTCATCGATATCAAGCAGTAACCAGCGAGGACTCGTCCATCTGCGGCTACCAGCGAGACATTAGCCGCAGATGGCGACGAGGATGTCGGCGAGCTCGGACGGTTTCGACAACATCGGCGAGTGCGAGCTGGCGATCTCGACGACATCCGTGGCCTGGGCACTGAACGTCCTCTGGAAGCCGGGTGGTAGGGCCTGGTCCTCGGTTGCCAGCACATAGGTGGACGGGATGGTGCGCCACGAGGCCTGTCCAACCTCCGGGCCAAGGACCGACTGGGATTGCGGGGTGAGCCGGGCTTCCGCCCAGGACGCGATGTCTTCCGGGCAATCCGCATAAAAGTGGATTCGACCAGGCCCTTCCGGGACGGCCATCGTGCCATCGTCGCGCAGGCCGACATAAGGTGGCAGATCCCCCGGGGGAAGGTACGACACGTAGCTGCTGCGGCTGTCGGGCATGAAGGCGGCGAGGAAGACGAGCCGCTTCACCCGCTCGTCGAACGCCGCCGCACGGAGACGAAGCCAGGGCGCTGGCATCCCCGAACAGGTCGCGAATGTGGTTCACGTTGACCTGATCGGTCGCGGTTCGTATTGTCTCGCGTCGAGGGAGGTTCCAAATTGGGCGAAAAACACCTCGACGGAAAAGTCGCAATCATCACCGGTGGTGCCGGCGGCATCGGCACCCAGATCAGCAAGGAATTCGCAGCCCAGGGCGCGAAAGTGATCGTCGCCGACACCGGCGCAGACGTTGAAGGCCGCATGGGAGTCGATCCCACGCGCGTCAACGGCGTCGTCGACGCGATCACCGCGGCTGGCGGCGAAGCCATCACCTCCATCGGCGACATCGCCGATATGGACTACGCCGAAAGCGTCATCCGGCTCGCGCTCGATACGTATGGAAAGCTCGACATTGTCGTCGCGGCCCACGGCATCCTCCGCGAGCGCATGATCTTCAACATGACCGAAGACGAGTGGGACGGCGTTGTCCGGACGCACCTGAAGGGGTGCTTCGCGATCACGAAGTTCGCTTCGATGTACTGGCGTTCGTCCATGAATGGCGGGCGGCTCATCTACTTCACGTCCTCCGCGGGCATTCGCGGAGGAGCCGGCCAGCCGAACTACTCGGCCGCCCACGCGGGCAAAATCGGCCTCATGCTCTCCTGCTCGAACGCGCTCGGCCGCTACAACGTGACCGCCAACTGCATCTCCCCGGGCGCCTCAACGCGCATGACCGACCGCGGCCGCGGCGTTAACCCGGAGGGCCAGGCGCCGAGCCTGACCGCCAGTGGCACCCCGATGGACCCGCGCAATATCGTCCCGCCGATCGTCTACCTCGCCTCTGACAAGGGCGGCTCGGTGACCGGCCGGGTCGTTGGCGCGACTGGACATAAGCTGACGATGTGGCGCGAACCCCAGTGGGAAGCCTCCATCTATTCCGATACGCCTGCCTGGGATGTGGACACCCTCTTCCAGGTGATGCCATCAACGCTGGGTGCCGGCAACTGGCCGCCGACCCCGCCACACTTCCCGTGAGGTTGTAACGAATGACGGAACGACATCTTGAAGGACGCGTCGCCATCGTTACCGGCGCGGGTGGTGGCATCGGCGGCGGCATCGTCGACCTCTTCGCGGCCCAGGGCGCAAAGCTCGTGGTCACGGACACCGGCGGCGACGTCGAAGGGCGCATCGGCGTCGATTCCTCGCGCGTCGATGGCATCGTTGAGCGCGTGCGGGCTGCGGGTGGCGAAGCCGTCGGCATCGCGGGCGATATCGCGAACATGGACCACGCGGAAGCGGTCGTCCGCCTC
>JBBSKE010000580.1:0-1933 GCA_038256595.1 Tepidiformales bacterium
CGATCGAAGAATCGGCCGCGAAATTGGCCGCTGCCGGCGCCGATGTGGTCGATTTCTACCTTGCCGAGGCGTACGGCGCGGCCTGGCCAAACTGGATGCTCGTCGGCGGGGCTGAGGGCGCCACGCTCAACGCGAAATCAGACGTCGTTCGCGCCGAGAAGGGCCTCGCCGCGAGCAAGCCGGGTTCCGTGGGCGAAATCCCGCCAGTGACGAAGTTCGCGAACCTCCCACGCCAGCTCGGCGCGATGATTCCCGCGACCTACTACCTGCAGGCGCAGCGCCATCGCCGCTACCTGCGCGCGCTCGCCGACGACTCCATGGCCGGCTTCGATGCCATCCTCATGGCCACCGCCCCGGACGAGCCGCCGCGCAGCCGCACGAGTTCCGGCGACTGGTCGCTGCTCCTGCCCTGGAGCCACCTCGGCCAGCCGGCGATCAGCATCCCCGCCTCCAGCCTCGGCCCGAACGGCCTGCCGCTCGGCCTCCAACTGGTCAGCCCGACGCTCACGGATGAGCACCTGCTCGCGGTCGGCGCCTGGTGCCAGGACATCATCGGCCTGCTGCCGACGCCCACGATTGGGTAACCAACACCACACGAGGCCCTCTCCCCAACATCGCCGGCCGGACCAGCTCCGCCCGGCGATGTTTCGTGGCTGCCCGCCGTCCTTGGGCGTCGAATCACCAGCCTGTTCGCCCCACGACGTTCGCGAGGGCTTCGATAGCCCCGCGGCTGCCGCGCACGCATTTTCCCGGCTGGCCAGGGCGTAGAATAGCGATCCGGGTGCGACAAGCCCCGGCCCTGGAGGCACTCGCGCATGCGAATCCTGGTTACGACGGACGGCTCCGAGCACTCGCTCAACGCACTTCCCCACGCGGCCCGGCTGGCCGACGCCACCGGTTCGAAACTCCTGCTCACGCGCGTGCTCGACAAGCGCCAGGACCTCGCCAAGGAGATTGTGCCCACGCTCGGCGAGGCTGCCAAGGCCGTTTCCGCACGCTGGGAATCGGAATTGCGCGCCAACGCAACGGTCATCGCCTCCGGGGCCGAACCGTCCGTCTTCGTCATGGCCCGGCGCGAAGATATGCCCACCGCTGTCCTGCGAGCATCCGATGAACTGCGCGCAGGTGTCGTCGTGATGTCTACGCGCGGCGCCGGGGTCGTTCGCCACGCCCTGCTGGGGAGCGTCAGCATGGAGGTGCTCGGACGCTCCGAAGTGCCGCTCATGCTCGCCGGGGCGAATATCCAGCCGCCGGTCAACGAAGGGCCATACCACATCCTCGTCACCACCGACGGCTCGCAGGCGTCCGCAGTGGTATGGCCGGTCCTGCGACAGGTCTTCCGCCGCGTGACCAGCGTGGCCGTGCGCGTGACGATCCTCCAGGTCTTCACGCCGAAGGATGCGGAACAGCCGGACCACCTCGCCTCGGTCGATGCCGAGTGGCAGCTCAGCCAGTTCCGCAAGCTCGCGCCCGAGCGGCTCGATGTTGGTGCTGTCGCGCGCAAGCAAGCGCCAGGCGAAAAGGTGGACGCCGCCATCCTCTCGGTCGCGCAGGAGCTGGGCGTCGATGCCATCTGGATGGCGACCCAGGGGCATTCGATCCGCAAGCACGTGCTCCTCGGCAGCACGGCCCTCGGCGTGCTCAACCAGTCGCCCGTGCCCGTGACCCTCGTCCGCGCGAACCCCGGCAAGAAGTAGGTCCAGGAGCGCGAACACCGCCGGGCCAGGCACTGAAGCCTCGCCCGGCGGTGGGATTCGACTGTCAGCGGTCTGCTACGCGGTCATGCCGCCATCGATCACGAACTCCGCGCCGGTGGAGTAGGCGCTGTCGTCCGAAGCGAGGAAGAGCGCGAGTTTCGCCACGTCCAGCGCCTCCGCGATTCGGCCAATCGGGATGCGCGCGAGGTAGTTCTCGTAGTTGCCCGAATCGAACC
>JBBSKE010000581.1:0-1927 GCA_038256595.1 Tepidiformales bacterium
GAAGGGACTCCGCCGTGGCCTTTCGCCCGCCTGCGTCGCCAGGAACCTGACGCCCAGGATTATCGAAACCCGCTAGCTCAGCGTCAAGAGGTTCCCCATCTTAGCCGGTGAGCGTCACGTTAGTTGGTGAGACAGACGTTCAGTTGAGCGAGAAATCACGGTTCCAGAAGGCGTCCCACTGGCCTTTCTCGCTGCGGTAGAGGGCGCGGAGGTGACATACGGTGTGGGCCCCGTCCTCGCCCCAGCGCATCCCGGCCAGTTTGAGGCGTTGGCCGACGACCGTCTTGCACGCGCTTTCGATCGCCCCGCTGCCGATGCACCAGCCGTGAGCCAGGTATTCGGGGTACTCCATCCGGTGCGCCTGCCGGTCGAGGTAACCGGTCAACTCGTCGACCGCCTCGCGTAGTCCCGTCCGCCGCGGCCAGTCCCACTCGCGGAGGACCGCCCCCAGGACCGCACCGCCTTCGGCCTTGAGCAACTGCCGCCATTGGCCCGCCTGATCTTCCGCCTGGTCCTCGTCCCCGGGGTGCAGCAGCCGCGCCAGGCCGGTGAGCTTTTCCGCCGGGTGGAAGAAGTCGAGGATGATCACTTCCACACGCGAGAAGTTCTCCCGGAGCCGGTCTTCCAGGCCGCTGCCGCCGTCGGACAGCCCGATCCAGCGGTCGGCCCGGTCCATCCCGACGTGCCCGGCGGGCGTGCGGACCAAGGGGGCGAACTCCTCCAGGGGGTACAGCCCCGAGAGGTAACGCGCCTGCATCGGCCCGGGTCGCTCGTCGGGCCAGGGCCACTCCGGGGTCGGGTTGCAGACCATCCCCACATAGGCCATGCGGCCTTCGGCGGGGCCACCCCCCTCACCCTGCTGCCGGACGCCGGTGGCGTCCAGCTCGACATAAGCACATTTCTTCCCATCGTAGTCCTTGTGCCAGGGCCAGTCGGCCTTGGGGCCGAAGGTCGCACCGGCCTCGACGGCATCGGCCAACCGCTGACCGGCGTCCTCGGTGGTTCGCTCGACGGTCGACTCGGAGATCCGGACGCCGGCCATCTCCTCGAGGAGTTCGGCCCCCTTCTCGAAGCTGTCGGCGACCGCCCCGGCGAGGGTGGCGACCCGCTCGAGGGCGGGCGTGAGGTCGCGGGTCGTCAGGCCGGCGTCGCGGTCGAAGGGGAACAGGCCCTTGCCGCAAGACCGACAGAAGTAGTAAGCGCGGCGATAGCGGACGGGCCCCACGAGACTGAAGGAGGTGTGCGCGCGGTGCGAGTGGAACGCGGCGGCTTGATCGCAGTGCGGGCAAGTCACCCCGGCGCCTTCGTAGCCGTTTTTTTTTGCGCCAGGTGCTGCTCGACCGCCTTGGCGGCGATCTTGTGGGCGAGGGCGCGGATTTTGAACTCGTTGGCGCCGAAGAGGTGGGCGTCGTCGGTGGTGGCGAGGTTGGCGGCCAGTTCGCCGAGTTCGGCGTCAACGGCCTCGCGGATGGCCTGGGTGAGGTCCTCGATCTCAGCTTGCTTCTCGGGCGGCAAGGATGCGGACGGCATGGGTGGACTCCGGTTCCATCGCGAGGTTTTCGTCGTCAGGCGCCGATTCCCTCTTGTGTACAAAAATTCCGCCAACTTTCAAGACGCCCACCGGAGCCCGCCGTAGAGCACGCCGTAGGCCAGTTCCCAGGCGGCGACCGGCCGGAACGCCGCTTCCAGGAGCATCAGCGGAGCCAGGACCGGGTGCAGGAAGGCCAGCGGGGTCTCCCAGATCACGAAGTAGACCAGCAGCGGGAGCGAGAGAACCGAAGAATAGACCATCGACGGGAAAAGATACTCATTACTGGAGTCGTAGCGGACCACGACGACGAAGCCGTACAGGCAGTAGAGAGCCGCCGTCAGGGCGACTCCGGCGGCCAAGGCCCATGGGTTGAAGCCCAGGCCGTGACTCAGGGCC
>JBBSKE010000582.1:0-1926 GCA_038256595.1 Tepidiformales bacterium
CGCTCATCCCGTGGACGCCCCCGCCCGGTGGAGTCGACGACGAACAAAGGTAGATGCCATCGGCGGGCGTGTGGTAGGGCCGCAATCGCAGGCCGGGCCGGAAGAACAGCTGCAGGCCGCCGTTTGAGCCGCCGCTGATGTCTCCACCGCGCATGTTGTCGTTGTGCTCGCCGAACTGCTCCGGCGACATGCTGCTTCGCCCGATGATCAGGTCCCGGAACCCGGGTGCGAACTCCTCGATGCGTGCTTCGATGCGGCCACTCATGTCCTCCGTACTGCCGTAGGGCACGTGGCAGTAGGCCCAGAACGTCTCTTTGCCCTGCGGCGCGCGCGTCCGGTCGAAGAGGCTCTGCTGGGCCGCGAGGACATAGGGGCGCTCGGGAATCTCGCCGTGGGCGACCGCGCGCTCCGATTCGACCATCTCGGCGAGTGTTCCACCGACATGAACCGTCCCCGCGCGCAGGCAGGCCTCGGCGAGCCACGGCACCGGCCCGGAGAGCGCGTAATCGACTTTGAAGACGCCTTCGCCCCGGCGGTAGGAGATGAGCTGGCGGCGGTAGCGCCCCGAGAGCCTGTCGCCGCAGATTTCGAGCAACTGTGCGGGTCCCACGTCGAACAATGTGACGCGCGCCTTCGGAACATCGGCGAGCGAACGGACCGGCGAATCCACCCGGATTTCGCCCTTGAGCGAGACGAGGTAGGCCGCGAGGGCATCGACAATCGACTGCGAGCCACCCTTCGCGAACGGCCACCCGACCGCGTGCGCCGAGGCCGCGAGGACCAGCCCGAACGATGCCGTCAGCCACTTGTCGAGCCGCAGCATCGAGTGGCCCGCGAGCCCCGCGATCATCGCGCGCATGGTCTCGGTTTCGAACCGCTCGGCGAGGTATTTCGCGGACGGCAGCGACCGAAGGCCGAAACGCGTGAGCAGCAGCGGCGATTTCGGGATGTGGACGATTGGCCGCAGGATCTCGTCGGTCAAATTCTCCCAGCCATCCACGAAGGGTCGCATGAGCTGCGCGTAGCCTGCGCCATCGACTCCCAGGCGAGCCATATCGCCCAGGGAGCGAAGGAGCACGCCAGCTTCGCCGCCCGGCAGCGGGTGCGCCAGCGGAATCGGCGGGTGGACCCAGTCGAGGCCGAACTGTTCGAGCGGCAGTTCGCGGAAAAAGGGACTCGAAGCAGCCAGTGGATGGACCGCCGAGCAGATGTCGTGCGTGAAGCCGGGGAGGGTCACTTCCGCCGAGCGGCTGCCCCCGCCGATGGTCTCTTTCGCTTCGAGGACGACGACGGACTTGCCGGCGCGAGCGAGCGTGACCGCCGCTGCCAGCCCGTTTGGCCCCGAGCCGACGATCGCGGCGTCGTATTGTTCCCCACTCACGCGGCAGCTCCTCGCTGGAACGGCGCGGCGACTCGCTTGCGGGCATGTCGCGCAATCGTGCGAATGGCGGCGTTGTGGCGAAGGTTGGTCGCCTTGCGCCACTGCCGGCGGCGATCCAGGCAGGTCCGCGAGAGGAAGACGGACGGCCGTTCGCCATACCGCTCGGCGAGGTTCCAGAGCATCTCCGCCCAGAACATCTCCTCCCGCCGATGGCCGCCGAATCCGAGGCCGAGTTCGTAAATCGGGTCGTTCGCGCGCATCAGGATCTCGATCCTGGCGACCGTCTTGCCCGATTCGATGCGCGACGAGAAGGTGATCCGCCCGGCGAAGAGGTGCCCGGACGGCGACTGCAGCGTGAACGATGTCGGCGTCACATCATCGACGACGACACCCGTGGACATGGTCATCGGGCCGATATCGAGGTCGATCCCGGCCACTTCGCCGGATTCGATGCCCTTCCAGGAGCGATAGATTTCGCCGCCGCTGGGCCAGAGCAGCGGCAACTTGTCGCGCCACTCGTCCATGAGCGCGGCCGGCGTGATCTC
>JBBSKE010000583.1:0-1924 GCA_038256595.1 Tepidiformales bacterium
AGGTGGAGCACCGTGTTCGTCGAGCCGCCCATCGAGATGTCGAGCGTCATCGCATTTTCGAAGGCGTCGAAGTTGGCGATGCTGCGCGGGAGGGCGGACTCGTCATCCTCCTCGTAGTAGCGGCGAGCGAGGTCGACGACGGTTCGGCCGGCTTCGAGGAAGAGCGCCTTGCGGTCGGCGTGGGTCGCGAGGACCGAACCGTTGCCGGGGAGAGCGAGGCCGAGTGCTTCGGTCAGGCAGTTCATCGAGTTCGCGGTGAACATGCCGGAGCAGGAGCCACAGGTCGGGCAGGCGGAGCGCTCGATGACCTGGAGGTCCTCGTCGGAGACGCTCTCGTTGGCGGCGGCGACCATCGCGTCGATCAGGTCGACGGACTTGCTGATGCCGCCGAGGATGACCTTGCCGGCTTCCATCGGTCCGCCGGAGACGAAGACGGTCGGGATGTTGAGGCGCATCGTCGCCATCAACATGCCGGGCGTGATCTTGTCGCAGTTCGAAATGCAGACCATGGCGTCGGCGCAGTGGGCGTTGACCATGTATTCGACCGAATCGGCGATGAGGTCGCGCGAAGGCAACGAGTAGAGCATGCCGTCGTGGCCCATGGCGATGCCGTCGTCGACGGCGATGGTGTTGAACTCCTTGGCCACGCCGCCGGCAGCTTCGATTTCGCGAGCGACCAGCTGGCCGAGGTCCTTGAGGTGGACGTGGCCGGGCACGAACTGCGTGAACGAGTTCACGACGGCGATAATCGGCTTCCCGAAGTCGCTGTCCTTCATCCCGGTGGCGCGCCAGAGGCCGCGAGCGCCGGCCTGGTTGCGGCCGTGAGTGGTAGTCCGTGAGCGATAGACCGGCATGGTCACTCCTTCTTTGGCGCCTCCCAGGTTCGAACCCGGCGGGCACGCGATGCATTCGCGCTTGTGCGAAAAGCATAGCGGTTCGGCGTGGCTGGGCGAAAGTTTCGGCCCGGACGAAATCTTCCCGGACGTGCAGAGAGCCCGGTCGGGTGGACCGGGCTCTCTGTGGTCGCTTGCCACGCCTGGAGGAGTGGTTTCGGAGGCGCATTGTTCGTGAATCGCGCGACCCCGGGCTGGCGCCGCGGGGCTCGTCGCTGATTCCCCAGCCTAGATATCGCGGCCCGGGATCTTGAGGTCGGCCGGCGGGGGCGCCGGGTTCGGGATGCCGTTCGTGAGTTGCGACGGGACGACCGTGCGCAGCTCTTCGAGCGTCCAGATGTCGTTCTTGTAGATGTTGCGGAACGGCGGATACATGTCCTGGAGGAGGCCGACGTGGCCGCCGGAGACCTGGAAGATGCGGCCGTTGATGTTCCACGCCTCGTCGAGCAGCAGGTAGACGGTCATCGGGGCGACCATGTCCGGCTTGCGCATGCGGGCGGTGTGAGCGGCCGCTGCTGCGGCCTTCGCCTCGTCCTCAGCGGAGGGCGGGGGAGGAGTCGCACCGCCGCCACCGGCGATGCCCTGGGCGGCACGAATCTCGCGGGCCGAAGCCGGGACAGTTGCGGTGAGGCGCGTCGCGGCGCCGGGGGCGATGCAGTTCGTGGTCACGCCGTAGCGGCCGAGGTCGCGCGCGCAAACACGCGTCAGGCCAGCGACGCCGGCCTTGGCCGCGCCGTAGTTCGCCTGCCCGGAGTTGCCGCCGAGGCCGGAGACCGAGGAGTAGTTCACGATGCGGCCATAGCGCTGCTGGCGCATGACGACGGCGGCCGGCTTGATGGTCGTGAAGTGACCCTTCAGGTCGACGCGAATGACGTCGTCCCATTCCTGCTCGGTGAGGTTGAAGACCATGCGGTCGCGCAGGATGGCGGCCAGGTTGATGAGCCCGTCGAGGCGGCCATAGTTGTCGAGCGCGGACTTGATGACGCTTTCGCCGCCTTCCATCGTGGAGACATCGGCGAAGTTCGCGACTG
>JBBSKE010000584.1:0-1919 GCA_038256595.1 Tepidiformales bacterium
CGGTCGGCGAGCTGCTGAACAAAGTGCTCGACAAACCCGTGTCGTATGAGGACATTCCCGAGCAGGTCCGCACGATTCGCGACATCATCCGCCCGGCGTTCTTCGAGGCGGGTGTCGGCATGACCGGCGCGAACGCGCTCATCGCTGAGTCTGGCACCGTGATGATCGTGACCAACGAAGGAAACGGGCGGCTCTCCGGCTCCATTCCTCCGGTGCACATCGTGCTCGCCGGCATCGAGAAGCTGGTGCCCACCTACGACGACGCCATGACGCAGCTACGGTTGCTGTCACGCAGCGCCACTGGGCAGCGATTGACGGTCTACTCAACCTTCATGACTGGCCCGACCGAAGGGCACGAAATGCACATCATCCTGGTCGACAACGGCCGGCGGATGATGCGGTCGATGCCTGAGTTCGTTGAGGCCCTGCATTGCATCCGATGTGGGGCCTGTTCCAACGTCTGCCCGCCGTATGGCGAAGTCAGTGGCCATCTCTTCGGCCATATCTACAGCGGCGCGATCGGTCTGGTCGTTTCCGGGTTCCACCATGGACTCGAGTCGATCGCGAAAGCGCAATCGCTCTGCCTCTCCTGCAACGCCTGCGAGACCGTCTGCCCATCCAGCATTCCGCTGCCGCAGCAAATCCTCGATGTGCGCCAGATGGTGGTCGAAGCCAATGGCCTGAATCCCAAAAAGGAAGCGGTGCTGGAGGTCTACTCCCGTCCGTGGGCGGTCGATGCGGTGACCCGCCTCGGTGGGCGCTTTTCGGGACCGCTTGCTCATAAGGGCGTAATTCGCAACCGCAAACTGCCAATCATCAATCAGCAAACCCGCTGGCGCAGCTTGCCAATACCAGCCGCCAAACCCTTGCGCGACCTCGTGCCGACAGGCTCGGTGGAGGAGGCGATGCCGCCTCGCATCCCGAGCGAGGTCGCTGGCAAGACGGTTGCCCTCTTCCCTGGCTGTATGACCGACCGGCTCTATCCTGAGCAAGGGATGGCCGTCGTGCAAACGATGCGCGCGCTTGGCGTGCGCATGATCTACCCGGGGGGCCTCAACTGCTGTGGTCTGCCCGCCAACAACATGGGCGACGAATCCAAAGCCAGGAAAATGGCGCAGCACACCATCGTCGCCCTGGAAAAAGCGCTCGCCCGCACATCGGCCGATTACATCGTCTCCGGGAGCGCGAGCTGCGTGGCGATGCTCACGCAGGACTATCTCCATCTCTTCCGCAACGAGCTGACCTGGCAAGCCCGTGCCGAGGCCCTAGCCGTCAAGGTGATGGACTTTACGTCGTTCCTGGTGCATGCCGCGAAGATCCCGGCGGGCACGCTTGCGTCGGAGACGGTCACGCCGGTCGTCACCTACCACGACTCATGCCAGGGGCTGAACGCGCTCGGTCTTTCCGCCGAGCCACGTGAAGTTTTGGTCGAGCTGCTCGGATGCGAAGTGCGGGAGCTCGATGGCAACCGCACCTGCTGTGGCTTCGGCGGCTCGTTCAGCTTCGACTATCCCGAGATTTCCGAGCGGCTCATGAAGCGCAAGCTCGACAACGCGCAGGCGACCGACGCTCCGGTTGTCGTCTCCGACAATCAGGGATGCATCATGCACCTGCGCGGTGGCGCCGACGCCGAGGGGCGCTCGATCAAGGTCGCGCACATTGCAGAGCTCGTTGCGGCGCGGGTAGCTCAGCTACCGCCAGCCGATTAGCATTTGAATCGATGGTTCACGTTTTCTGACAGAATGTCGAGTTCGTTCGAGCGTTCGACGTGGGAGGACATCCGTGTCACTTTGCATTTACCAGATCGGCGTAAGCGGAAAGCAGCTTTTCGGACTCATCGACGGCGACGAGGTCATCGACATCGAAGCGGCAGGAGGCCCCTCCACGTTGGCGGCCGCGCTCCAGCTTGCGAAATCCGA
>JBBSKE010000585.1:0-1914 GCA_038256595.1 Tepidiformales bacterium
GGACGCTCCGAGCGCACCTGCGTCCTCAGCACCCGCGCCGACAGCGACGCCCACCTGCTCTATGAGCGTCTCGGCTTCGAAACGCTCGCGACCATGCCGTTCCGGGCCGGTGGCGCGCCGTTCCTGGTGATGGGGAAGGTGCTGCCGTGAGCGCTGACGCAAACCAGCACCGCCTCACCGGACCAGGCGCACCGGCAATGGCCGTCGGCCGAACCCCATCGCGCTCGCCTTGACCTCCGCCAGTGGTGCTGCTGCTTCGATCACGCGATACGTATCGAGCAGGCTGCGAAGGGCGATTCGCGCCTCCAGCCTGGCGAGGTTCGCGCCGAGGCAGTAGTGCAATCCCCAGCCGAAGCCGAGGTGGGGGTTCGGGTCGCGGGCAGGGTCGAAGCTGCCGGGGTCCCGGAAGACCGCCGGGTCGTGATTCGCAGAGACGATGGCCGCGTAGACAGTCTGCCCCGGCTTCATCTCGACTCCGCCGCGAACGTGTTCCTTCGCGACCTTGCGTGGCATCGCTCGCGCTGGCCCAACGGTGCGCATGAACTCATCGATTGCGGTTCCATCGGACTCGGGATGCGCGCGCAGCCACTCCTGCAGGCCTGGGCGCTCGATCATCATGGCGAGTGCGTTGCCCAGCAGGGTCGTGGTCGTCTCGTGGCCGCCGAAGAGGAGCAGCGTACACGCGCCCACCAGCTCCATCTCCGAAAGGTCGTCGGAGGCGTGCTGGACCAGCGCCGTCAGGATGCTGCCGGTGGGGTTCGCCCGTTCGCGTGCCAGGAGGCCTGAGAAATACTCGGAGAATCCGGTCGCCGCTGCAATGGCTGGCCCTTCGACGATCGCCCCGGGCTCGGCCGAGAACACCATCGTGCCGATGTCGTCGGACCAGGCGCAGAACTTCTCCGCTTCGAGCCCGGTCACGCCCAGCAGCGCCGCGATGACGGACGCGGGAATCGGCCGGCAGAACGCGGAATGCAGGTCGACCACGCCGTCCGGGAACGCCCCGATCGCACCGTCCACGATGGTGCCGATGTCGCCTTCGAGCGAAGAGACGGCGCGCGGTGTGAAGGACGCCCTCACCGGCTCCCGGAGGCGGGTATGCACCGGCGGGTCGCGAAAGTTCATCCACCCGGCGAGCAGTTCCACGACCACTGAGAAGGCTGCCGAATGGCGAGCGGCAGCGCGTGCGAACGGCCCGGTGCGGTCCGCCGAGAGCGTCTCCGCCTCCCGGAACGCGGACTCGCAGCCCGCATGCGAAAGCACGATCCACCCGCGCTGGGCATCGCTCCACTGCACGTCGCCGCCTCGCTCGCGAACGCGGGCGAAGTACTCCGCCGGGTTGCGGATTGCCTCCTCGCAGGCGAGGTCGACCTGGTCGCTATTGGTGTTCATGGCGGCCACGATAACGAAGTACGGGACGGCTCGAAAGCTTGCCTCAGCGTGTCTCGCTCGCATGACTCTCTGGGTTACGCGCGCCTCGGCTTCGAAATGCCCGCGAACTGGTCGTCACCGCGGAAAAAATCACTCCCGCGACTATTCGCCTTTACGTTCGCGGCATATCGCGGCAAAATCTGCGAATCCGGTTCAGCCTGGAGCGGCACGTGGTTACTTTCTTCATCATCCGGCGTCTGTTTCGATTCGCAAATGTACCGCTCTTCGCACTCGTCGCCGGAGTTCTGGCATTCGGAGCGGCCGCCACGTCCGATGAGTGTGGGGTGACGAAAGAAGAGGCGGTGGATAAGGCGTCCGAGGCGGCCACGATTGTGGCGAGGGAGGCCTCCGAAGCGGCCACGGAATTCGCCCGCCGCTCCTGGTATGAGCCGGTCGAGGACGCGACCATTGGCCCGTGGGGACCAGAAGCTGGCGACCACAAGAATGCCGACCTGGAGGCGATCGACTACCTGGGTGAATCGGGGA
>JBBSKE010000586.1:0-1909 GCA_038256595.1 Tepidiformales bacterium
ACACCGGCGGCGACGTCGAAGGCCGCATCGGCGTCGATTCTTCGCGCGTGGATGGCATCGTCGACCGCGTGCGCAAGGCTGGCGGCGAAGCAGTCGGCATCGCTGGCGACATCGCCAACATGGACCACGCCGAGGCAGTGGTGCGGCTCGCACTCGACACCTACGGCAAGCTCGACGCCCTCGTCTGCGCGCACGGCATCCTCCGCGAGCGCATGATTTTCAACATGCAGGAAGAGGAATGGGACGAAGTCGTCCGCGTTCACCTCAAGGGGTGTTTCGCGCCGACCAAGTTCGCGTCGATCTACTGGCGCCAGCAGCAGACCGGCGGGCGGATCATCTACTTCACCTCCGACGCCGGCATCTTCGGATCCGCCGGGCAGCCGAACTATTCGGCGGCTCACGCCGGCAAGCTCGGGCTCATGCGCTCGAACTCGCTCGCGCTCAAGCGTTACAACGTGACGACGAACTGCATCGCGCCGCTCGCTTCGACACGAATGACCGACCGCGGCCGTGGTGTGAACCCGGAGGGCCAGGCGCCAAGCCTGACCGCCGGAGGCACGCCGATGGACCCGCGGAACATCGCGCCGATTGCGGTCTGGCTCGCCTCTGAAGAGGGTGGCGCGGTCAACGGGCGGGTGTTCGGCGCTGGCGGTCACCGCATCAGCGTCTATCACGAGCCTGTCCAGGAGCGCGCGCTTTTCGGCAAGGACCCGGCCTTCGATATCGACTGGCTGTTCGAAAACTGGGACGAGACCATGGGCCAGGACCGCTTCTACCCGCTTCCCCGCGGGCTGCAGCCTCCACCGGCGGCGCCGAAGTCCTAGAACCTCGATGCGCGGCGCTGCGGGGTTTTCCCAAAGCGCCGCGTTCCCCAAGATTGGCGGCATGCAAGACACCGCCTTCTTCACCAGGGATGGGGACACCTTTAACCCCACCGATATCTGCCGGGGCCCGTGGGACCCGAATTCGCTTCACGGCCGCGTGATTGCGGGGCTGCTCGCGTTCGAAATCGAGCAAAAGTGGCTCGACCCGGCATTCCACCCCGCGCGTCTCACCGTGGACCTCTACCGTCTGCCGAAATTCGCACCGTGTACGGTCACGTCCCGCGTGGTGCGCGATGGTAACCGCATCCGCATCGTCGATGCCGAGTTCCTGAACGATGGCGTCTCCGTGGGCCGCGCGAGCTGCCTCCTCCTGCGCCGTACCGACCCCACCGAGGGCAACGTCTGGAGCCCGCCTAACTGGGATGTGCCCGCCGCCGACACTATCGCCGAGCCGGACCTCCAGGGCCGCGTGCCGATGTGGGATAGCCGGCCAATCACGTCCAGCTTCGGCGAGGTCGCCCAGAAGCGAATGTGGATGCGCGAGAATCGCCCGCTGATCGAGGGGGTCGAGCACACGCCTTTTCTGCGCGCCGCCTCGTCGGCAGACTTCGCCAACCCGTTCGCCAACTCGGGCGATAAGGGCCTCGAGTTCGTAAATACGGACATCACGCTCTACATGCACCGGCTGCCGGTGGAGGAGTGGATTGGGTTCGAAGTCGTGGAACACCACGCGAGCGAGGGAATCGCCGTCGGCGAGTGTGCAATGTACGACAAGTTCGGCGCGTTCGGCCGGAGTTCCATCTGCGGGGTCTCGCAGCGCCGGAAGGCCTGAAGCGTTGCACCGAATGTCGGTAACGCGACCGACAAAGGGAGCGTGCCCCAGCCTGTGCTGGCACCCATGCACACCGCCGGCCGATCGCTGCCGTGCCGCGCCGCCGCCCACCAGCGACACAGGAGAAGCGTCCTGGGGCGCCCCGTGGAGGGTTCGGGACACCCCAGCACGGTGGGAAGCTTAGCGCGAACCTCGCAGGCGCGGGTCGAGAACGTCTCGAAGCGCGTCGCCGAGGAAGTTGAAGGCCACCACC
>JBBSKE010000587.1:0-1906 GCA_038256595.1 Tepidiformales bacterium
ACCGGCACTGGCTGGTCCAGCGGGAACTGGATCGCGCTCTTCGAAACGGTGTAGGGCGCGAGTTGCTCCTTGAACGTCTCGAACAGCTTCGACGGCGGCGAAGAGAGCGACCAGTGACGCTTGAAAGCGGAGAAATAGAGCAGCCAGCCGTGGTACTTGTACGCGGGGATCTGGTAGCTGATGGTCTCTTCGACGCCGGGAACGGCCGCGCGAATGGTCTCCCGGACGGTTTGCAACAGCGCCTGGACGTCTTCGGGGAAGGTCGCGAGGTACTCGTCCACGCTCTGGAAATCGGTCTGTGCCATCTGTGTCACCTCGCTTCGCTGATACGCACGGTAACGCTCTAGCGGCAGTTGGCAAGTCCGCGATCCGGCAGGTATTCGCGCCGATTCGACCTTCGCGACGATTCCCGGCATGCTTTTCGCTGCCTGCCCGGGCACCCGGGGACGGCCGGAGGATGCCGGTGGAGCCAACCCAACATTTCGTCCAGTCCCAGCGCCTGAAGATCTCCTACTGGGATTGGGGCAACGACGGCGCGCCGCCGCTCCTCCTCGTCCACGGCGGCAAGGACCACGCGCGCTCCTGGGACCGCGTGGCCGAGGCGTTCCGCGAGGAGTACCACGTCGTCGCCCTCGACCTGCGCGGCCACGGCGACTCCGAATGGACTATCGGCGGCACCTACGGCCTTCCCGAGTTCGCGCTCGACATCGTCAGCGTGATCGAAAGGGCCGGGTCGCCGACTCGGATTATGTCGCACTCGAACGGCGGTTCGGCCTCGCTGGTGGTCGCCGGGACCTATCCCGAGCACGTCAGCCGAATGGTCGTGATGGAGGGCCTGCACTCGCTCAACCCGCCCCAGTACGACCGCGTGAATCCCGCCTGGGTACGCGAATGGGCCGACCGCGTACGCTCGTTCGAAACCTCCACGCCGCGCTACTACAAGGACCTCGACGAGGCCGCCGAGCGCATGAAGCAGGCGAACCCGCGGCTTACGGACGACATCCTGCCCGGCCTCGCCGCCTATGCCGCGAAGGAGACCGAGCGCGGCTACATGTGGAAATACGACCTCTGGGTGAACGGCCGCACCTCGATGGACCTCCGCCGGGACGAATTGCCGGCTTTCTGGGAGGCGGTCGAATGCCCGGTGCTGCTGATGCTCGGGAGCGAATCGCACGCGCTGCGCCGCCAGCACCCCTCGCCAGGCGACCACCTCCGCGACCTGCGCACGGTCGAAATCCCCGGCGCCGGCCACTGGATGCACCACGATCAGCGCGAACTGGTACTCCGCGAGGCCAAGGCCTTCTTCGCAGAAGGTTGATCCTCGCGTCCGGAACTCCGCCCATTTGCAGCGGCGAGTTGTCCCAAGGAGCGGCTCGTTCGCCATCGGGGTAGTCCCGAAACGCGCCTTGTCGCGCAGGTTTACCGCCATTCCAGGCTACGCCGCACAGGGAGACCAATCGGTACGAGGGACCGTGCAGGTTCCGGGTCAGGCATCGTACTGAGAGTTGCCTCAACGCCCACTAGGATTCGCCCCAATGAACGACGAATCGACAGAACAATGGTCGCGCGTGGACGGCGCGCCGGTCTGGGTCGCCTCCTACAAAGACACCTGGCTTCTCGAGATCCGGCATCGTGGCAAGAATTGGGAATGTCTTGCGGTGAAACGATCGGGCGAACCAGGTCCGAAGCCGGGTGCGATGCTCGGCGTGCTCGAAGACCTGGAGCAGGCGCAGCGGTGGGCGCGTGCGATTGCCGATAGTTGGGACGCGCTCGGCTGAAAGGCGGCCGCCCAATGGCGGCGCAGTTCCGAGTGAGGAGAGGCCAGTAGCCGGGGCCTATATTGTCCGGTGCTGCTATCTATCCCGAATGACGGGACGTAACGTTCGTCATCGGGGGTAGTATCCGC
>JBBSKE010000588.1:0-1902 GCA_038256595.1 Tepidiformales bacterium
GATGCCGATCTGCACTAATAAATTCGATTAGCCAGGATTAGCGCAGAATAGCGTTCCCTCCATTTCTCCTCTTCGTGTCTTCGTGGCAATCCTTATTCCTTAGTAATCGTCTCATCCAAATTCAAAATCACCCGCGAGAGCGCCGTCCAGGCGGCGAGGTCGGGCGCCATGGCGTTGCCGGGGAGGGGTTCGGTCTTCTGCGCGTCGGCCACCGCGAGCAGTGGCCAAGGATCGGCGCCGGGGGCGGCGAAGCGTTCTTTCTGAGCGTTCAAAAAATTGGTCAGCGTCTCCAGTTCCGCTGGTTGCGGATCGCGTGAGAGGCAGCGGCGGACCGCGTAGGCGAGCCGCTCGGCGGCGCTGACGCCGCCGTCGACCACAATTCGTCGGGCGAGTTCGCGGGCACATTCAAGGTAAAGCGATTCATTCAGCGTCGTGAGCGCCTGGAGCGGCGTGTTCGAACGGGGCCGGCGGACGCAAGCCACATCGCCGCGGGGGGCGTCGAAGTTTTCGAACGCCGGGTACGGGACCGAGCGATAGCGGAACGTGTAGAGGCCGCGGCGGTACTTGTCGGCGCCGAGATCGTAGGCCCAGATCTTCGGGCCGTAACTGGTCGGCGGTTGGAAGAGGAACTCAGGCGCCGGCGGATAGACGCTCGGGCCGCCAACCTCGGTCGAGAGCAACCCGCTCGCGGCGAGGGCGACGTCGCGAACCATCTCGGCGTCGACGCGGTAGCGGGGACCGCGGGCGAGGAGTTGGTTAGCCGGATCGCGGGCGAGAAGCTCGGGCGACGCTGCCGCCGACTGCTGGTAGACGGCCGAAGCGACGATGAGTCGGTGGATATGCTTCTGGCTCCAACCGTGCTCCATCAACTCGACGGCGAGCCAGTCGAGGAGTTCGGGGTGGGTGGGGAGATCACCCTGCGTGCCGAGGTCCTCGGCCGTGGCGATCAGCCCGACGCCAAAATAGGCCTGCCAAATCCGGTTCACCGCGGCGCGGGCAGCCGTGGGGGAGCGATCGTCGACGAGCCAGCGGGCGAAGTCGAGCCGCGTGGGGTTCGCCGCTTCGAGCGGGTGCAGGAACGCCGGGACGCCGGGCGTGACGACTTCCGCCGGTTCGAGGAAGTTGCCTCGCTCCAGGCGGTGCGTCGGCCGGCGTTCGGTCCGCTCGGAGAGGACGAGCTGCGTCGTGCCGCGGGGGTGGCTCTGCCAGAGGGCGTCGAGCCGGCGGTTCGCCTCGGTCCAATCGGGGACGGTGGTCCGCCAGTAGCTGAAGACTTCGGCGACTTGCTCGGCGGTTCGATCGGCAGCAGGAATGGCAAGGATCTTGCGAACGGCGGCTGGAACGGGGTCGGCCAAGGCGCCGGGGGCGCCAGTGACGGCGAAGCGGAAGCGGCCGAGGTTGTTGTTCTGGTTCGCGTCGCTGTTCCATCCGCCGTGGTTCTGCGCGACGTGAAAGGTGAGCGTATCGCCTGCCTTGGCCTCGAACGGCTTTTCGAGCACGAAAACGGCTTGGTGGGGGACGTTGCTACGGCCGGGGCCGACGTCAGCGCTCCAGGCGGTGAGCTGATTGCCGTCGATGGCGTAGGCAATCGGCCCGGTGACGCGCGGTTGGTTGCTCCGGTCGTCGTAGGCGGAATCGAGATTGCGGACCGCAGGCTCGACGTCGGCTGTGGCGGACACGATCTTCAGAGCGGGCCGCTTCTTCCGCTTCTTGCCCGTTTTGGCCGTGACCTGAAACTCAGTTAGTCCGAAGAGCCCGTCGATCGATCGCCCCGGTCCTCCGTGCGGCAGGTTGGGATCGTTCAGCAACTCCAGCCGCACCGCGGAGATCGACTGATCGGCGTCGAGCGTCACCGTGAACTGGGTGGTGTGCTTCGTGGGGGCGTAACCGGCGGCCAGCACC
>JBBSKE010000589.1:0-1891 GCA_038256595.1 Tepidiformales bacterium
CCGTCGCATCAGGGACGTGGATCGCGGCCTGCTGGAATTGATGGGGACGGTCACCGGAAGCGTCGGGCAGTTCATGCAGCGAAGGCTGGCAGAAGACAAGCAGAAAACCGCAGCGGACCGATTGAGCCTTGCACTTGCAGCCGCCGACCTCGGCGACTGGAGTTGGGACGTCGCAAGCGACATCGTCACGCTCTCGGACCGCGCTGCTCAAGCGTTCTCTGTTGCACCCGGCGCCTCGGTGACCTGGGCCTCGCTGCAGGAGCTGGTGCATCCCGCGGACCGGGAACGAGCCAGGCGGGAGGTTGAGCGGGTCGTTGCAGAGCGCGACCAATACGACATCACGTATCGGGTCGATCGGAGCGATGGCCGGCCGGTCTGGCTGGGCGTGCTGGGGCGAGCTAATTACGACGCCTCGGGTGAAGCCGTCGGCATGTACGGCGTCATCCAGGACATCACCGAACGCAAGTTGCTCGAGGAATCCTTGCGGTCGAGCGAGGAGCGGTTGCGGCTGGCCCTGGACGCGGGTCGCATGGGGGTCTGGGACTGGAACGTCCGTACCGGCGAACTGAACTGGTCGGACAGCCTGGAACCGTTGCATGGCCTCGCCCCCGGCACGTTCGGGGGAACGCTCGAACATTTCCAGCAGCTCATCCACGAGGATGATCGCGAAGCGGTCAATACCGCGATCGCTGAGGCGCTGGCCACGAAAGGCGAGTTCTATATCGAATTCCGCAACCTCCGGGAGAGCGGCGGTACGCACTGGATCGCCGGCTCGGGCAAGGTCTTTCCCGGTGACGACGGGCAACCTCTCCGCATGATCGGCATCGGCCTTGACGTGACCATGCGCAAACGGGCCGAGCAGACGGCCCGCTTCCTTGCAGATGCCAGCGCTGCCCTCTCCGAACTGGTCGATTTCGACAGCGCGCTGCAGAAAGTGTCCGCCCTCGCCGTGCCCTCGTTTGCCGACTGGGCGACGATCGACGTCGCCGAAGCGGATGGATCCTTGCGCCGGGTTTCCGTGTCCCACATCGATCCGGACAAAGTGCAACTCGTCCACGACCTCCACCGCCGCTTCCCACCTGATCCGAGCGCCCCCCAAGGCGCGTGGAACATCGTGCGTACCGGCCAGTCGGAGATCGTCCCGGAGATCACGGACGAGCTGCTCGTGCAGTCCATCAAGGACGATGAACAGCTCGACATCATCAGGACGCTGGGGCTGAGTTCGTACATTGGCGTGCCCTTGAACGTGCGCGGGAAGACGTTGGCCGTCATCAGCTTCATCAACGCCGAGTCGGGCCACCGCTACGACCACATGGATCTCGCCGTGGCGGAGGACCTGGCGAGTCGCGCAGCCATCGCCGTCGAGAACTCGCAGCTGTACCGGGAGCTTCGCGACGCCGACCAGCGCAAGGACGAGTTCCTCGCGACGCTCGCCCACGAACTCCGCAATCCGCTCGCGCCGATCAGCAACGGCATGCAGGTGCTTCGAATGTCCGGTGGCAGCGGCGCGATGGCGGACGAGGCCCGCCTCATGATGGAGCGGCAACTCGGCCAGATGGTGCGACTGGTGGATGACCTGCTCGACGTGAGCCGCATTACCCGAGACAAGCTGGAACTTCGCAAGGAACACGTCTCGCTCGCGGCAGTGGTGAACAGTGCCGTCGACACCAGCCGTCCGCTCATGGAGCAGGCTGGGCACACATTCTCGATCGAGCTTCCCCCCGCCCCGGTCTACCTGGAGGCGGACCCGACCCGCCTGTCCCAGGTCTTCTCCAACCTGCTCAACAATGCCGCCAAATACACCGAGCCGGGCGGCCGCATCACGCTGGCGGCAGACGTCGGCAGCGCCGATGTCGTGGTTGAAGTGCGCGACGACGGGATGGGAATCCCC
>JBBSKE010000590.1:0-1866 GCA_038256595.1 Tepidiformales bacterium
AGTCGCATCCCTCGCCTTAATCAGTTCCGGTGCCACCACAGACTTGGCACGCACTCGCTTCCGCGCGAGCGCTTCTGTTTTGGCCGGGCGCTACGTCGCGTTGACCGCCCGGAACTGCAACGCTACATCCCCATTGCCCAGGGTCACCTCGCGCGTCGAGACGAGCTTCAGGGTCGCCAGGACCTCGACGATCTCGGCGGGGGTCACCGTCTCCGGGTCCTCCGGGTCGTAGAGCAGCCAGGCCTCGCCCGCGGCCGTCTCCAGCATCCAGCGCAGCCGGCTGAGCATCGGCGCCGTCAGGTAGGAGCGCTCTGGCCACCAGATGATCCGGCGGGTCGGCTCGGCCGTCTGCAGCGAACTCGCGAACGCCGGCCGCGGCTTCAACCCGGCGACATCCGGCAGCACGTAGTCCGGCGCGTTCACCAGCAGCGTGGTCGTTTCGTTTGTATCGATACCGAGTTCCGCGAGAAGGGCCATCGGCTCAGGGTACCACTCCCGCCGCGAACCGCCGACCGTGCTCGAGTGCCTAGGGACACGCCGCGTGCCCCTCTGGCATACTCTGGGGCATGAAATTTCGTACCACGGTCCAACTCGGCGGAAAGACCGCCACCGGCCTCGAAGTTCCACCCGAAGTGGTCGAAAGCCTCGGCACGAGCAAGCGCCCGGCCGTCACCGTGACCATCGGCGGCCACACCTATCGCAGCACCATCGCGGCAATGGGCGGAAAGTACATGATCCCGCTCGCCGCCGAGCACCGGCAGGCCGCAAAGGTCGAAGCCGGGGACGAAGTCGAGGTCGAAGTGGCGCTCGATACCGCGCCGCGCGAGGTCACCGTGCCGCCGGAGCTCCAGGCCGCCCTCGACGCTGCCCCGGCCGCGCTCGAAAAGTTCAAGACGCTCTCATATTCGAACCAGCGGGCGATCGTCCTCCAGGTCGAAGGCGCAAAGACCGACGACACCCGTAACAGACGTATCGCCAGGGCCGTCGAGACCCTGGCCGCCGGTTAGTCCTCCCCGAGCAGGCTCTCGAGGACTGCGGTGCCGATGTCCGGTGTGAGCGACGAGACGGCAGTCGGCTCCGGGCCGGGGGTGCTGTCCTCGGGCGTCGCCGTGGCGGATGCGGTCGCTTCCGGCATCTCCGTCCCGGTTGCCGTGGCAGTCGGCGAAACCGTGCCCGTCTCCGTAGCCGATGGGGTCTCGCCGCCGCTCGGTGTCGGCGTGCCAGTCGCGGATGGCGATGGCTCGACCGTCCCCGTGGCAGTTCCGCCCGGGGTCGGCGTGCTCGAAGGCGTCGCGGTGCCGGTCGGAGTCGCGGTAGCGGTCGGCGTCATCGTCGCAGTCGGCGAAGGCGTCTCGGTCGCCGGAGGGACCGGCGTCGCCGTCGGAGTCGCACCGGGCGCCGGGCAGCCAATCGGCAATTCGACGCCCTCCGCCAGCGGCTCGCCTTCAGCCGGGCACTCCTCGAGTTCGCCAGTAGCCGGGCTTTCGCGCGGCGGTGCGCCGAAGTCGAGATAGAATTCGGGGTCGATGACCTGGCCCTTGTAGCGAATCTCGAAGTGCAGGTGCTCGCCCGTGGAGTAGCCAGTCGAACCGCTGCGGCCAATCGGCTGGCCCTGCTCGACGAAATCGCCGACTTCGACCGCCACGCGGCTGAGATGCGCGTAGACCATGCTCCAATCGCGCGATTCGCACTGGATGATGACGTAGTTGCCGTAGCCCTCGGTCGTGTTCAGTTCAGCGAAGGTGCTGACGATGACCGTGCCCGCGCAGCTCGAGAAGATCACTTCGTTGAACACGGCGATATCGATACCGCCGTGGGTGTGGTCGTGCCCCCGTTCGATGCCATAGCGGTCGGTGACGCTGATCC
>JBBSKE010000591.1:0-1859 GCA_038256595.1 Tepidiformales bacterium
ATCCGCAGATGAATCAGCCGGAAAGCGACCGTAAGGCCGCTGGCGACCGCGAGGATGATGAGTGTCCAGTAGCACTGCCCGGCGACCGTGCCGATGGCCGCGACCAGCGATCGCACATCGCGGCTGGCGAGTCCGAAGACCGAGTCGTTCGAGCCTGCGAGCGTCGGTGTGCCGAGAAACGAGGCTTCGATCCGGGCGCGGCTGTAGCTGACGCTGAGGGCCCCGGCGAGAGCGAGCATGCCCACGAATTCCGGGTTCGGGCGGTCTTCGAAGCGCACCGCGAAGACGGTCATCCCGGCGAGCATGATGGCATCGGCGTAGCGGTCGGTGACGGCATCGAGGACGCCACCGAAGCGCGTCGAGAGCTTCTTGATGCGCGCGAGTTCGCCGTCCACGCCATCGATGATGCTGACCGCCTGGATGCAGAGGCCGCCGATGATGCCCCAGCCGGCCGCGATCATCCCGCCCGTTGCTATCGCGAGGGTTAGGGTGAGCAACGTCACGTGGTTCGGCCGGAGCGGCGTTCGGGCCGCAGCCTGGGCGAGCGGCCCGGAGATGCGACGGTTGAGGTGACGGGACACGATGCCGTCGTAATTGGCCAATCCTAGCTCCCGCGGAGCAGGCGTTCTGCCGCCTGCAGGTCTTCCTCAGTATCCACGTCGTACCAGAATGCGCCCGAAATGTCTGCCGAACCGAGGCTCCCGCTCGAGGCGGCGACGCGGAAGATGGTGCTCAGGTCACAATCTTCGGGCGCCACTTCGACGCAGCTCCAGGTGTTGGGGAAGCAGGCGAAGGCGCCGGCATCGAGCGCCGTCCAGGGGTCGATGAGCTTGCCGATATGCCGAATTCGCTGCTCTGCGTCGATTTCCACGCGTGTCGCTTCGGCGATATAGGCCTCGTCCCAGTTGTCCGGGTCGTCCGTGGCGACGAGTGCGGTCATCCCCCGGGGAGCTTGGGACGCGGCAGTTGTGAGGCGCTGCACGAGGTCACTGGAGAGCATGTGGTCGCTCATGGTCAGGAGGAAGGGCTCTTCGCCCACGAACTGGCGGGCCGCTCGCAGCGAATACGAGGCGCCGCGGGCAAAATCCGGGTTCGAAACGAACGTGATGTTCATGCAGCCCTCGCTGGCAAGCGCGGCCTGCAGCTCGTCGCCCCGGTAACCGGAAACCACGACCACGTCTTCGATGCCGGCCGCAGCGAGGCTCGCGAGCGTGTAGCCGATGATCGGCCGGCCACCGATCTGGACGAGCGGCTTCGGGTGAGAGATGGTCCGGTCACCGAGGCGTTGGCCCATGCCCGCTGCGAGCACTACGGCCCGTTTCATGAACAAAGTCCCAGTTGAGTTTTCATAGGATCTCGCACCCTACTAGCGGGTGACAAACTTTACAATATCTGTCTTGCGAGTGTTCGCGATTCACCGAGGGGTGGTTCGCTGTACGGGGTTCCCGCATCGTCGTAGGATAATGTGCGCACCGGGTAAAGATTCCCGGACCGGCGCGAGGAGGAAGCGACATGCCGTGGAAGACCATTGGAATACTCACGCTGGCCTGTGCCGTCTTCGAAGCTCTGCTCATCACCCTCTCCATCGCTGGCATGCAGTAACAGGGTTCCGCGCCCTGCTCCGCCGTCAACCGTAACGCTTCGCGCGACCGTTCATCACGCTATACCGTCGTTCTTTGCTGGTTGCGTTCCATAGCCCACGCTTGAGCGGTGGATACCGCCCCCCTCCCCGGTTTCGAATCGAGCCTCGCACCGCCGCGCGAACTGAGGGGCCTGACGACCGCCGAGGCGCAGGCCAAGACCGAAGCCGGCCTCGGAAACCACGACGGCACGAAGCAACGCAGCGACGCCGATATCAT
>JBBSKE010000592.1:0-1826 GCA_038256595.1 Tepidiformales bacterium
CGGGTTACATGCGCCCGGCGCCGAACTCGATCCGCCCGCGCGCCACGTTCAGCCGGAGGATATCCGACGCTCCTCCCGCCAGGCGCAGGCTCCGCACGCGGCGATACAGCGCCTCCAGTGGATGGCCGGTGATGAGTGCCGCGCCGCCCACGAGTTGGACCGCGCCATCTACCACCCGCCCGGCCGATTCTGTGCAAAACACCTTCGCCGCCATCGCCTCGTTGATAATTTCGTCGCCGGATTCGGCGAGGCGAGCTGTGCGATAGAGCACCGAACGGGCGACGTACGTCTCGATCTGCAGGTCGCTGTAGCGCAGGCGGACCCCCTCGCGGTCGCCAAGACGGCTGCCGGAGATGTGCGGGGCGGTGATGTGTTCGGCCACGTGGTAGACGGCCCACTGGGCCAGCCCGCACGCCTGCGCACTGATTTCGATGCGCTCCTCGGTGATGTTCCCGACCGCGCGCTGCATCCCCTCGCCAGGCTTCCCAATGATGTTCGTCGCCGGGATGCGCGCCCCGTCGAAGCGAAGGCTGACGTGGTGACCACCATCGAGGCTGTTGAATCGCCGGTCGAGCACGACGCCGGGCGTTTCGCGTTCGATGACCACCATGGCGAGCCCGCCAGGAAGGTCGCCCGCGGCTTCGATATTGACCATCGCCGTGTAGAAATCCTCCGTCGCGCCGCCCGTGACGTACGACTTCTGGCCGGTGACGATCAGGTCGTCGCCATCTCTCGCCGCCCACGTATTGCGGTCCGGTGCCTCCGCGCCCGTTGGTTCGGTGAAGGCGAAAGCCCCGCGCTTTTCGCCACGCAACACCGGCTCGAGATAGCGGTCTCGCAGCGGACCGGTGGCGCGCGCGATCAGCCCCGGCGGCGTGCCGAAGACATACCGGCCGAGCGGCGAGTTTTCCATCGCCACCGCCTCGTAGGCGACCACGCGGCCGAGCGTGCCAGTTGCCTGGCCGCCGAATTCGACCGGCTGCATCAGCCCGAAGAAGCCGCGCTCCCGGGAGAGGTCGCGAACCTGCTGGGCGGTCTCCGCTGACACATCCTCGCTGCCGGCGGGCGCCAGCGGGGCAAGCTCCTCGGCGAAGAACGTGCGCAGGCGGGACCGGAGGTCCAGCAGTTCGGGCGATACGAATTCGGGCATGCGAAACTCCAACGAGGGTGGTGAGCGGAGCCTACCCGGAGTCGAAGCTCAGCGCACCCCGGGATATGCTCACCCAGGAGGACGATGTGGCCGAAGTTGTACCGCTCATCCTGCCGTTTCGTCACGGCCCGTTCCGGAACGTCTCCTACGTGCTCGCCTGCCCCGAAACGCGCCGCGCACTCGCACTCGACCCCGCCTGGGAGACGGACGTGATGCTCGCGACGCTGGCTGCGGAGGGCCTCGAACTGACGACGATCCTGCTTTCCCACGGCCACCATGACCACGTCCACGGCGTGCAGGAGATGGTCGCGGCGACCGGGGCGCAGGTTTTCGCGCACGAACTCGAAGCCAGCGACGAACTGCGCAAGACGTACGCAGGGCCGCTCGTCGAAATCGCCGGGCAGGAGGAGATCGAGGTCGGGCAGCTCAATGTGCGAATACTGCACACGCCCGGCCACACGGGCGGTTCCATCTCGGCCCTTTGCGGCGGGCATCTCTTTTCGGGCGACACTATGATGGTGGCGGGCATGGGGCGGCCGGGCCCGGGCCTCGAATCCGTCGAGGCGATGTGGGAATCCGTGACCGGCGTCTTCCAGGGGCTCGATGGCCGTATCACCGTCCACCCCGGTCATGATTCTGGCCCGGCGGCGACCGCGACAATGGCGGAGCAAGTCCC
>JBBSKE010000593.1:0-1819 GCA_038256595.1 Tepidiformales bacterium
AGCCGCCTCCACGTGAGGGTGCTCTGGGAGCCATTCGCAGCGACGGGCGGCTTGAGGGTGAGGGTCACCGCATCGACGAAGTCGAATTCGCGCACCTGGTCGCCGCTGAAGCGTTCGGGGTTCGAACTGCCGAGCACCTGGTGGACCAGCGTGCCGGTATCGCCATTGGGCGCGGTGATCATGCCGAAGTAGGCGACATAGGGGGTGGCAGCGGCCGGCCGGCGTGGCCCGAGTTGGGCCGAGAAGTAGCCGGAGGCATCCCAGCAGATAATGCCTATCGGGTCATCGCCCCAGGGCCGCACGACCGTGCCATCTGCCTGCACCGTTTCGAACTTCTTCAGCATCCAGGCTCCGATGAATCGGCCGTTGGTCATGACATTCACCCCCGGCGGCGAAGTATACGCGCCACCGGGGATTCGAGGGCCGGGAGAGTTCGATTCAGGCGGCGTCGTCGAGGGTGCTGCCGCCACCATACTCGCGCTCGACCATGGCGATGAACGACTCTCCAAGGTCCGGGTCGAACTGCGTGCCGCGGCCGCGTTCGATTTCGGCGATTGCCTGCTCCGTGGTGAGGCCCTTGCGATATGGGCGGTCCGTGGTCATCGCGCTGTAGGCGTCGCAGAGGGTGAAGAGCCGCGTGGGCACCCAGATCTCTTCGCGCTTCAGGTTTCCCGGGTAGCCGCCGCCGTCCCAGCGCTCATGATGGTGGCGGACGAGGTTCACGACCGGGTCATAGTCGGTCACAGCAGCCGTAATCGCCGCGCCCATCACCGGGTGCTCTTCCATCGTCTTGCGCTCGTCGTTCGTCAGGCGACCAGGCTTGCGGAGGATCTCGTCCGGGACCACGATCTTGCCGAGGTCGTGGATTGGCCCGCCGATGGTCAGTGCGGTCATCGAATCTTCCGGCATGCCAATGTCGCGGCCGAGGGTGACGGCGAGGCGAGTCGCGTGGTCGCTATGGTAGCGGGTGTAGCTGTCGCGCCGGTCGATCGCCTTCACGAGGTTGCGAAGCGCCTTGATATTCTTCACCTTCATCAGCGCTTCCGCCGGCTGCGAGGCAAAGGGCAGGCCACTGATCGCGGGCGTGAGCGACTTGTCGAGATACATTGCGTCTTCAGCTTCGCTCACGAGATGGCGGGGCGACTCCGTGCCGGTGAAGCTCGAAATGCCGCAACTCAGCCGCGTCGGCAGCGAGACGTGGGCGTCATTCGCCATCTCCACGCGTGAGGCCATGCGGCGCACACTTTCGACGATGACTTCCGCCTGCTCCTGGCGCATTCCCGGGAAGACCGCGACGAACTCATCGCCACCGAAGCGCGCATAGGCGGCTGGTTCGATGATGATGTCCTTCAGGGCGTTCGCGACCGCGCAGAGAATCTGATCGCCGGCATCGTGGCCAACGAAGTCGTTGAGCAGCTTGAAATTGTCGATATCGAGGTAGGCGACCGAAAGCGGCTGGCCTTCGCGGGTCGCGCGAGAGATCGCATCAACCAGGAACTCGTCGATGAAGCGGCGGTTCGGCGCACCGGTGAGGGCATCGGTATAGGCGAGCTGGCGGTAGGCCGTGGCTTGTTCTGCTTCGATGTGGCGCGCGCGGCTGTCGGCGGCCTTGTTCAGCATGTGCCAGAGGATCTCCGGGTCGAACGGCTTGCCGAGGAAGTCGTCCGCACCGCTCTTCATCGATTCAACAGCCACATTTACATCGACGAACCCGGTAACCGCCACGATCCCGCAGCCGGGCTCGCGGCGCCGCATCTGGGCGATCACGTCGAGGCCGGACATGTCGGGGAGGCTGATGTCGCAGGCGATAGCGTCGAAA
>JBBSKE010000594.1:0-1818 GCA_038256595.1 Tepidiformales bacterium
CGGCAGCGACCCCGCTTATCGCGCCTCGCACGCCGCCCTGCACTCACTCGCCGCGGACCTCGATGCGCGCTGGTCCGACCATTCGGTAAACGTCGCCGTCGTCGATGCGGCCGTCGATGTGGTCCTTACTTCGCTCACCTGACCGATTGCGCCTCGGGTTTCTCGGAAGCAACGAGCCCGTCAGTAACGCGACCGCCCAAGGGAGCGTGCCTACGCTTCCCACGCCGCCGAGGTCGCTCGACTTGTCCTTTGCTCCCGCTACCACGGCGTGACACGCACTCTGTCGCCGCCCGCGACCGGGTGCCAGCACAGGCAGTGGGCACGCTCCCTCAATCGGTCGCGTGACTGACAGTTGCGTCGCCGTCGTCGATGCGGCCGTCGATGTGGTCCTTACGTCGCTCACCTGACCGAGCATCTTCCGGGCATTTACGAACGTGCTACACTATTTCATAACAAACATCTTGATCTGAGCCGCGTGCGTCTGCGGACCAATTAGCGGCTCCAAATTTAGAAGAGAGCACAGAACACTCTGACGAACCATGCCCACCGCTCACGCCGAGTCGCCCAGGAGATTCCGCCGCTGGAACCATCTCCCGCGGAGATCTATGCGGCGCTTTTCGCCCCTCGACCAAAGCACACCGACGCTCCCGAGGCCGAAATGCCGCCCGTCGCCGTCATCCCGCCCGCGCCGACGCCCGAGATCGTGCTCAAGCTCGATGCCGCGCCGCGTCCCGAAGTAGCCGTTCTGCCGGAAGTCGCGAACCTCGTTTCGCCCGCCGCCGCCCAGGCCGCCTTCCAGTTCGGCGAAGCCGCACCGCTGCCGAAGCTGCCCGTGCGCCCCGAGCGATTCGGTTCGCGCCGCCGCCCGGCTCCAGTCGTTGAAGAAGAGAACGACGACGCCTTCGAGGCGCCGATCGAAGTCGTAGCCGCCGCCGTGCTCCTGCGCGACGTCGAGCAGGACGACATTGCCGACACGGCCGAAGACGAAGACGAAGAAGCGGACCAGGCACCTTCGAACCGCAACGGCCGCGAACCTGCCGAGCGCGAAGAGACTCCGGTCCAGGCACGCCGTAGCCGTTCGCGCGCCGGTTCGAGCGTTTCGACCGCACCGCCGCCCGCCCAGATCGACCCGCCGGAGCTGTTCCGCGCACTGGGCGTCGATGACACGGGCCTCGCTGCGATGGCCGCCCTCGGCTTCTCCCAGCCGACCCCGATCCAGGAGCAGAGCATCGCCGCCCTGCTGAACGGCGAAGATGTCGTCGGCCTCGCCCAGACCGGCACGGGCAAGACGCTCGCCTTTGGCCTGCCGCTCGCCGCCGCCGTCGATCCGTCGAACCCGGGGCTCCAGGCACTCGTCCTCGTGCCCACGCGCGAACTCGCCAAGCAGGTCAGCGAAACGCTCGCCCAACTGGCGCTCTTCTACCACTTCAGCGTCGTCACCCTCACCGGTGGCACGCGCGTCGCCGGCGATATCGCGAAGCTTCGCGACGGCGCCCAGGTGATGGTCGGCACGCCCGGCCGCGTCATCGACCACCTCAAACGCGGCAACCTCGACCTCCGCTACATCAAATTCGCTGTCCTCGACGAAGCCGACGAGATGCTCGATATCGGGTTCGCCCGCGACATCGACTACATCCTCCGCAGCGTCCCCAAGGACCGCCAGACCGCGCTCTTCAGCGCGACGATGCCCGAGAGCATCCGCCGCCTCGTCTGGCGCTATATGAAGAAAGCCATCGAGATTTCGGTCGAACCCGAGCGCCGCACCGCCGAGAACGTTACCCAGATGGTCATCGAAGTGGCCGTGCGCGATAAAGCCGC
>JBBSKE010000595.1:0-1809 GCA_038256595.1 Tepidiformales bacterium
CCGAAATGGTCTCAGCCTCGCTGGGGCGGACCCGAACTATCGCAACTTCGCAGTCGGTGCGCTGATCCTCATCGCCGTCGCCCTCGATACCTGGATTCGAAAGGTCGGCAAATGAGCAACGAACGCGAGCCCACGCTTCAGGCCACGGGCCTGATGAAGAGATTCGGCAAGGTGACCGCGCTGAGCGGGGCTGATCTGGAGCTCTATCCCGGGGAAGTCTTGGCCGTGATCGGCGACAATGGGGCCGGCAAGTCGTCCCTCATAAAATGCCTGTCGGGCGCAATGACGCCTGACGAAGGCGAGATGTGGCTCGACGGCACGCCACTCTAGCTGCGTGGTCCGCAGGACGCTCAGATGGTCGGCATCGAAACCGTGTATCAGACCCTCGCCGTTGCGCCAGCGCTCGACATAGCGTCGAACATGTTCCTCGGCCGTGAGAAGCGCCGGCCGGGACCGCTCGGTTCCGTGCTCCGGATGGTCGACCGGGCAGGAATGCGCAGAGAAGCGCGCGAAGCGCTCGACGAGCTCGGGATCGACACGCTTCAGGACATCACCCAGGCAGTCGAAACGCTGTCGGGAGGCCAACGTCAGGCGGTGGCGGTCGCGCGGGCGGCGGCGTTCGGGAGCAAGGTGGTCATTCTCGACGAACCGACGGCCGCGCTCGGCGTGAAGGAGTCGGGGCAGGTGCTCCAACTGATTCGGGATCTCCGCGACCGAGGGCTGCCGGTCATCCTGATCAGCCATAACATGCCTCATGTGTTCGAGGTCGCCGACCGCATCCATATCCAACGCCTCGGCAAGCGGGTAGCGGTCGTCACGCCCGAATCGCACACGATGGCCGAAGCCGTCGCAATCATGACCGGAGCGGCAGCGGCATGAACGCGACACACTGCACGTCGTGACCGTTCGCATCGAGGCGGCCGACCTCGTCGACTGGATTCGCCGGCGAAGCGCAGATTCGCAGCGGTTTCTCGTCGGCATCTGTGGCCCCCCCGGCAGTGGGAAGTCCACCCTCGCGGCGAAACTGGCCTCCGAACTCGCGGCACCCATCGTTCCGATGGACGGATTCCACCTGCCGAACGCCGTTCTCGACGCCCGCGGCACCCGCGGGGCCAAAGGCGCACCGCACACGTTCGATGCGACGGCCTTCGTCGAGGTGGTTCGATCGATTCGATCCTGCCGGGAAACCGTCGTGGTCCCCAAGTTCGATCGCTCCCTCGACGAACCGCAGCCGGGCGTCGTTCGCGTCGTCCCCATCGCGCCCATCGTCCTCGTCGAAGGCAACTACCTTCTCCTCGACGACGAGCCGTGGAACCGACTTGCGTCGCTGTTCGACCTGACGGTCTACGTCGAAACCGATGATGACGTTCGAATCGAGCGACTGATCGCACGCCACATCGAGTTCGGCAAGTCACCCCCCGAGGCAGCGGCTTTCGTTCGGGACTCCGGCTACATCACGCAGGCAGAAGAGGGGGGTTCTTCCTTCGTGTTCTACCTGCAGGTTCCCCCGGCGCAGCGCAAGGCGATCCGGCAGCATCCGCCGGGGCTGCCGTGGTGGCTGGAAGTGCGGGATGCCTGCTGGCAGCGTCCCGAAGGACCGGGTTCCAGCATTGCGAGCCGCATGGACCATCCGGTGGTCCATGTGTCATGGGACGACGCGTCGGCCTACTGCGCCTGGGCCGGTGTGCGCCTGCCCACCGAAGCCGAGTGGGAGTATGGGGCGCGCGGCGGCCTGGCGGGGAAGCGCTATCCGTGGGGCGACGCGATGCCGGACCAGCCGCCGTGCAACATCTGGCGTGGGCTCTTTCC
>JBBSKE010000596.1:0-1797 GCA_038256595.1 Tepidiformales bacterium
CTTGCGATTACTGCAGTCGTGGCAAGCGTCGCAACCGTGACCATTCACCGACGAACCTGACACCGCGGTGACGAGCTATGGCTCGCAGTGGCTCGCCATGAGTGGCAGGCCTGCGGGCAGGACATTTGGTGGCGAGTCAGCCCGTCCCCGGGCTGGCGCGCCAGCGCTCACGTTATAGAAAGGCTCTGATCGGTCTGGTGTTTAGCCCTGCGTATTCCCAGGTGGCACGACATGAGCGTCATGCCTGCGGGCAGACGTTCGGTGGCGAATCAGCCGACCCCGAACTTGCGTTTCGGGGCTCGTTTGCTAGCCCGCGTATTCCCAGCCGAGGTCGCGTTCGATCAGCATCTCGCCGGTGCGAATGACGTCGCCGTCGGTCACTTCGCCGACCACGATCGTGTGGTCGCCGGTGACGATGAACTGCTGGGCGTCGCACGTGTACCAGCCGAGCGCCTGGTTCAGCAGCGGACAGCCGTTTTCGCCGATGACGTGGCTGATGCCCTCGAGTTTATCGATGACCTGGGCGGCGAGGTCGTCGTTGCGGCCGCGGACTTTCTTCGCTTCGGAGGGCATGACGACCTTGCGGGCGATGTCGATGCCGTCCTTCTCGTGGAGCATGTTCACGCTGAAGACGCCGGTCTCGCGGATGAAGCGCAGGGTGCGAGCGTCGTTTTCGATGGCGCAGGCGACGAGCCGGGGCTTGAACGAGACCTGCATCACCCAGTCGGCGAGCATCACGTTCATCTCGCCGGCGCCGTTCACCGAACCGATGACCTGGACGCCGTAGGACATGGCGAGCATGGCCCGCTCGGCTGGCGGAATCTCCTTCGGGTTGCCCGGGACGGAGGGGAATTCGACTTTGAACGCCATGCGGCTCTCCTTCGCTGTTTGCTCCCCCATGGTGCCATGCCGCGCGTGAAATTACAGGGAGGACGCGTCGATGGGTCCATCGAAAGCGCACTTCCGGGCGAGGCGGCTCACATCGTTGCTCAGGCGGGGTTCCAGCTGCCGGTGTAACCGCGGACGAGGATGTCGTCGCCGAGCCGTTCGAGTTCGACCTCGCTCAGTTGGTGGGCTTCGGAGACGAAGGGCACACCGAGGCCGCCAATCGCCGTGCGGGCATCGCCGCCGAGGATTTTCGGGGCGATAAAGGCCCAGGTTTCGTTGACGAGGCCCTCATCGAAGAACGAGCCGAGCACGCCAGCGCCGCCTTCGGCCCAGATCGAAAGGATGCCGCGCTGGCCGAGGATGCGCAGGAGCTGGACGAGATTCACGCCCGTGTCCGCCGGTTCGCACTCGATAATCGTGCCCCCGGCTGCCGTGATCGACGCGCGCCAGGCTGGCGGGGAGCCGGGTGCGGTCGCGATGATCGTGATCCCTGGCTGCTGGAAGATGGCGGCGTTTGCGGCAACCCGGCCGCGCGCATCGAGGACGACCCGGACCGGCTGGTGAGCCGCGAGCCGGCCCCCCGGGCGAGCCGTGAGCGACGGGTCGTCCGCGAGCACCGTACCGCTGCCCACGAGGATCGCATCGACCCAGGCGCGCTGTTCGTGGCCCCGGTTTCGCGCTGCCTCGCCGGTGATCCACTTCGAATCGCCTGAGGCGGTCGCGATCCGGCCATCCAGGGTCGCCGCGAACTTGGCGATGACGTAGGGTCGCCCGACCTGGCGCTGGTGGGTGTAGGGCCGGAGGAGACGCTGGGCTTCGTTAGCGCCGTCACCCACCTCGACTTCGACCCCGGCGGCGCGGAGGCTTTCGATGCCACGGCCGCGCACGTTCGGGTCGGGGTCTTCCATC
>JBBSKE010000597.1:0-1793 GCA_038256595.1 Tepidiformales bacterium
AACGACGAGAGCGGCTACCCCCGCCTGCTTGACGCTATCGTTTCCGATGTCCTGGAGCCGGCAAAGTCGCGGGCGGCGGAGCGTGCACTCGCAGAGGTCGCGCTCGCCGTCGAACAGCTCAGCTCGGCCCTACGGACCGAGGAGCAGGCACTGCTCGACCCAGCTTCAACAGCCGGGCAACTCGCCCAGTTGCAGGCAGAAGGCCAAAGGCTCGAACGGCTCCGCACGTTGGGCGGACGCTGGTCGAACCTGATGAACGACGAGTTCGCCGACCTGTTGGCTGATGTCGACCACCGCTTCCGGCAGGCCATCCGCAAGGCGAACCGGGATGCCGACGAAGCTATCGAAGCCACCGACCCCGGGAACACGTGGGACGAAATCGCCGGGGAGACGCGGGAGCGCATGGCAGGAGCCGCGATCAGCGTCGTACGCGAATTCGAAGCAGGAGCCGATGCGATCGCCGGCCGTATTGTGGATTCACTGCAGGAAGATGGCATCCGTCTGGACCAGGCGCTCGGACGCGCGACGCCCATTGCCGTCGAGGCGCTCTGGAGCGCGAGGCCGCCCGAGGTTCGCTTCCTCATGGAGAATGCGGCGACCGGCTGGGCGTCGTTGCGCGGCGCACAGGGTGGCATTCTCGTCTTCGGCATGCTCGGCGGTCTCGCAGGTGTGGTGCTAACCACCGGCGCGCTGGTCGGCATTGGCGCTCTCTTTGGCGGGAAGCAGATTTTCGAAGAACGAAAGCGGCAGGTGACCCTTCGCCGCCAGAAAGCGCGGGCCGCCATCCGCCAATTCCTGGACGATGTGCAGTTCGAAGTATCGAAGTCGATGCGGGACCTCTCCAGGGAGCTCCAACGCCAGGTTCGCGACCACTTCTCGCAGCGAATCGCCGAGATCAGCCGATCCTGCTCAACCACTGCGAACGCGCTCCAGAAAGCGCTCCAGCAGAGCGAAGCAGAACGGAGTAAACGCCTCGCCGACGTCCGCCGCGACCTCGAGGGCCTCTCCGCTCTGCAGCAACATTGCGAGAAGCTTCTGCAGGAGGCAGCCCGTTGAGTGCGAACTCCCTCGCGGACCGGGTGGACCGCCTGTGCGCCGCCGCGGCAGCCGACCTCCCCCTCGAATGGAGCGTGCGAATTGAGGCCATTCGCCAGCGCCTTCACAGCCCGATGCGGATCGCCATCGCCGGCCGCGTCAAAGCCGGGAAGAGCACGCTCCTGAATGCGCTCGTTGGCGAACGGCTCGCGCCCACGGATGCCGGCGAATGCACACGGCTCGTCACCTGGTATCGCTATGCATCGGCCTACGAGGTGCAGGCCACGCCGAAGTCCGGCCAGCCGTTTGCCCCGGGGTTCCGCAAGGGCGAAGCGGCGCTGGAGATCGACCTGGAGTCGCCCGACCATGTGGAGCGGCTGGAGATCGGCTGGCCCGCCCGCAGCCTCACCGCGGCGACCTACATCGATACACCCGGTCTCGGTTCGCTATCGCCGTCCGTGAGCGCGGCCACGCGCGCCTTCCTCGGGATCGATGAACGCGAGCCGAGCCAGGCCGACGCCGTCGTCTACCTGATGCGTCACGCCCATGTCGAAGACGCCCAGTTCCTCGAAGGCTTTCGAGACGCCGGGTTGCCGATGGGCAGTCCGGTCAACACGGTATCTGTGCTCTCCCGCGCGGATGAGGTTGGCGCCGGCCGATTGGACGCAATCGAATCCGCCCGGGTCATCGCCGCTCGATATATGCGTGACGACCGGTTGCGACGCCTCACTGGGGAGATGGTACCGCTCGCCGGCCTG
>JBBSKE010000598.1:0-1792 GCA_038256595.1 Tepidiformales bacterium
CCGGGTCGTCGCCATCGACGAATTTCGTCGTGATGCCGAGGCGCGGGAGGGTGACCTTGAGCTGGTTGTAGGTGCCGCCGTAGAGGAGCGAGGTGGCGACGATGTTGTCGCCCGCCTGGCAGATGGTGGCGATCGCGAGGAGCTGGGCGGACTGCCCGGAGGAGGTCACGAGGGCCGCGACGCCGCCTTCGAGGGCTGCGATGCGCTTCTCCACGACGTCATTCGTCGGGTTCATGATGCGCGAGTAGATGTTGCCGAACTGCTGCAGGCCGAAGAGGGCGGCGGCGTGGTCGGCGCTGTCAAAGACGTAGGACGTGGTCTGGTAGATGGGGACGGCGCGCGAGCCGGTCGTCGGGTCTGGGACCTGGCCGGCGTGGACCTGCATCGTCTCGAAGTGTTCTGCCATGGGTCGGGGGCTCCTCGAGCGGCGCGAGAATTTGGGCGGCGCCGCGTGGTTGTGGAGTGATATAGTCAACAATCCGGGCCGCGGACGCAACCGGCGGAGGTGGGGGGCGAATCCCTCAGTTGGGGGAGGTTCGACGGGACGCGATTCGATTGGCTATCGACGGCCTCTTAGCGAGTGGATACCTTGGAAAGTGGGACTTAAGGGCTCCGCCGACTTTGGTTCGGCGACTTTGCCTCGGCCTGTGCTGCTGCACCGCCCCAGGCTTTTCTCTTCCCGGTTAATCACCATTCACAGCAAATGGGCGCCGCGTGGCAGGATGGCCGAAGGCAAGCAGATTCAAGGAGAGTGCGAGATGGACGACCTGGATTCCGTGATTGCTGAGGCTCGGCGCGAGTCAGTGAGCGGGCCGCGGGGCTTTATGGCGAGTGTCGTGGAGCGGCTCGGCGGGACCGCTCGCGTGGATGCGGTGTTTGGCGCGCAAATCGAGCGCGACGGCGTGACCGTCATCCCTGTCGCGCGCGCGAGCTGGCTCGGAATCGGCGGCGGCGGTTCGAGTTCGAAGGGGCCTCCCGAAGAATCCGCCGAAGGTGGCGGCGGCATCGGGCGCTCTTCGGCGCGACCGGTCGGCTTTATTCGCGTCTCGGGCGGCGCTGCGGAGTTCGTGCGCATCCCGGACCCGGCTGCGGTGGTGCCGCTGATCGCCGCGAGCGGCCTGGTGGCGTGGCTGGTGCTGCGGGGTCTGCGCGGGCTGTTGCGCTAACTCGTTCCGGTGACCGTTCGCAGCCAGAATTCGTCGAAGCGCGCGCCATCGATCGCGGTGACCACTTCGAAGATGCGTCCCTCCGGGTTGACGGAGGTCTCGACGAGGCCATCCACCAGCTGGTGGACGAGCGGCAGGCGTTCGATCGTTACGCCGTCGCGCCAGCCGAGGGCGATGGCCACGGCGAGGGCGTCGTGCTGGAAGTTGATGATGTCCGGCGCGAGATTCGGTGCCTCTGGTCGCACCCGCTCGGCGATTCGCAGGTCGCTGGCGACCGCCTCTGCCTGCCGGGCGATTAACCGGGCGAGCGGGTCGCCGTTCGATAGTGCCGGGAGGTGCGCGGCACGCAGAGCTGTTTCGACCGTTACCGCGAGCGGCACGAGCAGCGGCGTCATCGATGAGAGCACCCGGAAAGCAGACGTGGCATCGACCTGCACGTTGAAATCGTAGTCATTCTCCCAGGCGGGGTAGCCTTCGCGCGGCGCATAGACGTAGCCGCCCATCTGCACGTACGTCGCGCCCGCCAGCAGGCCGGGGTGCCGCTCTTCGAGCAGGCGCAGGTTCGTCAGCGGACCGATGGCGATGACGAGTGCACCGAGGTCGATGCTTCGCGCCAGGAGCGAGAG
>JBBSKE010000599.1:0-1775 GCA_038256595.1 Tepidiformales bacterium
ATGCGCAAGAGGTGCTATTCTTCGCCGCGTCCGAAGGAGGGCTGCTCATGAAGGCGATGATTCTGCGAGGGACAGACCTGGTGGTCGAGGATGTGCCGCGGCCGGTGCCGGGCGAGGGCCAGGTGCTGGCGAAGGTGCTCGCCTGCGGCATCTGTGGGAGCGACCTCCACGCGGCCCGCTACATGGGCAACATGATCGAGACAGCGAAATCCAGCCGCCGCCGCGCCTGGTACAACGAGAACCCGGGCGCGGGCGTCATCATGGGGCACGAATTCGTCGCCGAAATCGTCGAAGCGGGCGCAGGAGCCGAGGACTGGGCGCCGGGCACGCGCGTCACTAGCATGCCGATCCTCATGGACGCAACGGCGCCGAACGGGATGCAGAGTATCGGCTACAGCCCGGTCGCCTCGGGCGCTTACGCAGAGTACGTCGTGCTGAGCGTGCCGCTGTTGTTGCGCGTCGCCGACCATGTCCCGAACGAGGTCGCCGCGACCACGGAGCCGTGCGCAGTCGGCCTGCACGCGGTCCGCGAGGCTCGGATGCGAGATAACGAGACCGCGCTCGTCATGGGCGCCGGGCCAATCGGCCTGATGACGCTGGTCTGGTTGAAGAAGGAGGGCGTGCGTTACGTCGCTGTGAGCGACCCCTCGCCCGAACGTCGCGCGCTCGCCGCGGAGTACGGCGCGGACCGCGTCATCAATCCTGCCGAGGAAGACGTCGCGGAGGCAGTCTCGAAGGACCTCTTCCTGCCGAAGCCCGGGCGCGAGGACACCTCCTATGGCGGTGGTATCGTGAGCGCGGCGCCGAACGTGGTCTTCGAATGCGTGGGCATCCCCGGGACGCTCCAGAAGGCAATGGAGCTCGTGCAGATGAAGGGCCGAGTCGTGGTCGTCGGCGTCTGCATGCAACCGGACACAATTACGCCGCTGCTGGGCATCAACAAACAGATTTCGCTGCAGTTCGTGCTCGGCTACACGGGCCAGGAGTACGCGGAAGCGCTCGCCGCCTTCACCGACGGCAGCGTCGATACCCGCGCAATGGTGACCCGCGCGGTCAGCATCGACGAGTTGCCAGCGACCTTTCGCGCGCTCGCCGACCCGACCGATTGCAAGGTGATCGTGGTGCCGTAGCTTTGGGGAGAGTGGGCTAGCAGGCGGAGCTTCGCGGGTCTAGCGGGCGATCGTCGCGGCTGTCGGAAAGTACCCGGCGCAGGTTTTTCCAGGAGCGCCCTGCGATGAAGATCTGTCAGCTGTACCGAGTCAGTGAAGTGGCCGATCTCTGAGATTCCACGGATCGTCTCGACCTCATCAGTGAACTCCACCAGGAATCGATCCCAAACTCGAGGACAATCTGGCGCAGGACCGCTCGGAGTTCGTTCGACACGCGGCTATTCCAACGGCTGCGAATCGGATGGTCGTCACGACCGCAGCCACCAGCTACGACTTTAAGTGTTTCTCGAAGAAGCCGAAGAGGTTGTTCCAGCCATCGATTGCCTGTTCTTGCCGGTATGCGGGGCGGTCGTAGTAGAAGAACCCGTGACCGGCGCCGTGATACATGTGGAACTCGTAATCCTTGCCGAGACGCTTCAATTCTGCTTCGTGAATATCGACCTGTTCCGGTGTCGGCGATTTGTCTTCGTCTCCGAAGATACCGAGAAGTGGAATATTCAGGACCTTTGTGTACTCGATTGGTGCGACCGGGCGGTTCGTCGTGAGGTCATTCTCCGCCATGACGACGCCACCACACCAGAGGACGACGACCGCGTCGACTTCGTC
>JBBSKE010000600.1:0-1770 GCA_038256595.1 Tepidiformales bacterium
CCACCCACACGCTTCCGGTTGACAAGGAAGTCACGGTCGATGGCTCGAAGGGCAACATCCACGAGGGCCGCGCTGAATTGCGGCTCGCCTGGGCCGAGCGCCAGAAGATGCGCTACGCCCACGCGGCACAGCTCAAGACGACGACCAAGCTCTACGTAAACCTCGCCGAGCCGGAACTGGCCGACGTTGTCGCCGCGAAGCACGTCGACGGTGTTGGCCTGCTCCGCGCCGAATTCATCGTCGCCCAGATCGGCGTCCACCCGCGCCAGTTCATCGAAGAGGGCCAGCCGGAAGAGTACACGCGTCGCCTGAAGGAAGGCATTATGGCCTTCTGCTCGGCGTTCAACCCGCGCCCGGTGGTCTATCGCCTGACCGACTTCAAGACTAATGAATACGCCAACCTCCGTGGCGGCGAGAAGTTCGAAGGCAGCGAAGAGAACCCGATGATTGGCTTCCGTGGCGCCAGCCGCTACGTGAAGGAGCCGGATGTCTTCAAGCTCGAAATCGAGGCCATCAAGCAGGTCCGTGAGCAGTACAAGAACCTCGCCGTGATGGTGCCGTTCGTGCGCACGCCGGCCGAACTGCGCGGCGTGAAGCAGCTCCTCGCAGAGAATGGCGTGGTCCGAACCGACGATTTCAAGCTCTGGATGATGGTCGAAGTGCCCTCGAACGTGCTCATTCTCGACAAGTTCATCGAAGTCGGCATCGACGGCGTCTCGATCGGTTCGAACGACCTCACGCAGCTCATCCTCGGCATCGACCGCGACAGCGAGATGCTGGCGGACACCTTCGACGAGCGGAACGAAGCGGTGATGACGGCGATTAACTACGTGGTCAACGTCGCGCGCAGCAAGGGCATCACGGTCGGCATCTGTGGCCAGGCGCCGAGCGTCTACCCGGACCTGACCGAGAAGCTGGTCGAATGGGGCATTTCCAGTGTGAGCGTGAGCCCGGACATGATCGACCAGACGCGCGAGATCATCGCGAACGCAGAGGCGAAGCTGGGCCGCGCGCCGAAGCCGTAGGCCGCGATCGAAAGCCGGGCGGAGTCGTTCAACAGCTGTTCACCCGGCCGGGGGATGTGGCCGCCCAGGCGAAACGGCAAGATCTGATGGTGGCTCCAGCCACCGAGAGGTCTTGCCAATGTCGTTCTGGATTCCTGAGCCATATTTTCTCGCCCCGGGCGAAGCACTCCCGCTCCCGCTCGACACGGGGCGCACCGCCGTCAAAGTAACGGGTGCCCAGACCGGTAACCGCTTCGGGTTGTTCGAGTCGCACATGCCGCCGCACTCACCGGGTCCGGGGCTTCATGTCCACCACATCATGACGGAGATGTTCTTCGTGCACGCCGGTGTCGTGGAGGTTATCGCCGGGGACAAGCGCTCGCTGGTGCCGGCCGGAGGGTTCGCACTCGTTCCGCCCGAAACGCCTCACCGCTTCGCCAACCCTACCGACGAGCCGGCAATCCTGCTCATCATGTTTAGCCCAGGCGACCAGCGCGAGGGCTACATCGCCGGACTTGAGGCGCTCGCACGTCGAGAGCAACCACCTTCCCGCGAAGAGATGATCGACCTCATGCGCCGCTTCGACCAGACGCCGATTGAAGAGCCGCGCGTCCGCATCCTCTCCTGATCGTGTCTCCGCGGGCGAGTACCATCGACACATGATTCTCGGCCAGGTGCGTTACCGGTTGGACGAAGCGGAGGCGCGCCTCTCGCCGTTCGCCGCGCGTGGGGCGACCTCGAAGGGGCGCAAGCAACCGGAGCTGCC
>JBBSKE010000601.1:0-1766 GCA_038256595.1 Tepidiformales bacterium
CCTCGACCGCCTTCTTCGCGAACATCCGGAGGCGCTGGGTCTGGACGTACTCGTAGCCGGTCGCGAGGGCGCCCCCGATGAGGATGTCCTTGGTGTGGGCGCCGTAGAGGCCGCGGTGATTGCGAAGGTCGAGGCGGTGGTAGGCGAAGGATTCGGAGCGGCCGGCCACCTGACTGGCGGCGTTGACTTCCTTATAGAAGGGCACCTCGACTTCGAAGACCTCCGCGCCCGCTTCAACAAAGACCTTTACGGCGGCTTCGAAGACGTCTTTCGCGAATGCGTCCTCGGCTGGGTGGCCGAAGTGGTTCTTGCGTTCGACACCGACCTTCATGCCCTTGAGAGAGCCATCGAGGAATGCGGGGTAGTCCGGCACGGGCATGTCGACCGAGCAAAGGTCGGAGGGGTCGTGCCCGGCGAGGACCTTCAGCATGATGGCGCAGTCCTTCGCGGAACGGGCCATCGGACCGATGTGATCGCGCGAGTAGCCCAGGGCGACGCAGCCGGACTTGGGTACTCGGCCGAAGGTCTGCTTCATGCCGGAGATGCCGCAGAACGCCGCCGGGATGCGGATGGAACCGCCGGTATCGGTCCCGAGCGCTCCGAGGAAGAGGCCGGCGGCGACGCCCGAGCCGCTCCCGGAACTCGAGCCGCCTGGCCAGGTGTCGGTATTCCAGGGGTTGCGGGGGACAGGGAAGGGCTTCGACGCATCGGGCATGCCGACGGCGAACTCCATGGTGGAGGTCTTGCCGATGATGACGGCGCCAGCGGCCCGGAGTCGGGCGGTGACCGGGGCGTCGTATCCGTTGCCCCAGTTCGGGTCGAGCACTTCGGACTGCGCGGTCGTGGGGGCATCCCTCGTAGCGATGATGTCCTTGATGCCGATCGGGATGCCCTGGAGCGGCCCCTTATCGACACCCGCCGCGAAGTCCGCGTCGGCCTGCTTCGCCGCGGCGAGTGCGGGGACATCCATGCGAGTGATGTAGGTCCCGAGAATCGGGTCGAGGTGGTCGGCCTTTTCGAGGAGTGCGGTAGTCAGCTTAACGCTTGTAAGCTTGCCTGCGCGGATGGCAGCAGCGGCTTCGGTGATGGTGAGTGGAAGGTCGCTCATGCGAGCACCGCCTGGGCCATCGCCGGGACCTTGAGGTGCCAGTCGGTGAGCTGCTGGTAGGCGTCGCCAATGCGGAAGGTCGCGGATTCATCGAAGGCTTTGCCCGCGATCTGGAGCGAGAGGGGCATGCCGTTCGCGTTGAAGCCCATCGGGATCGAGAGCGCCGGGAAACCGACCGCATTCCAGTACCGCGTGTAGTTCGGGGTTGTGAACTGGCTCTCGGAGCTGAGGCCATCGAGGAGGACCGCTGCGGCGCCGCTCGTGGGCATGACGATCGCATCGAGGCCGGCCATGAGCTTCGTGAGTTCTTTCACTCCCCAGGCGCGGACGCGCTGCGACTGGACGTACTCGTAGCCGGTCGCCATGGTCCCGCCGAGGAGGAAGTCGGCCGTGTAGCGCCCGAAGAGGTGGCGCCGGACCTGCACGTCGAGCTTGTGGTAGGCGAGCGCCTCAGGGCGGCTGGTGTAGTTCACGCAGCTGACGATTTCGTCGAAGCCGGGAAGGCTGACGTCGACGAGTGTGGCTCCCGCCTCTTCGAGGACCTTGAGAGAGGCTTCGAAGAGATCGCGGAGGGCCGGATCGTTGTACGGGCTAGTGAAGTGGTGCTCGCGCTCAACGCCGATGCGGACGCCAGCGAGGGAGCCGGAGAGACCGGCCG
>JBBSKE010000602.1:0-1756 GCA_038256595.1 Tepidiformales bacterium
GCTGGTTCCTTAGCATTTATCCTTTCCACACGGGCAATTGCCGAATTCGCTGCTAAACTGCTTGCACGAATGTACCCTCGAAGCGGTCAATTAATGAGTGACTTCATACAGATTCACTTCATCTTCCCCAAGTCACCAATTACAGTGATTGGAAACGTTTACTTATTGTTCCAGATGGGCGCACTTGCCCGAATGCTTGAACAGCAAGAAGCCGATCCTTCCACCGCTACGAGCGGCGTCCAATTGTTATCGTTTAATCGAAGCGATGAGATAACCTTTGCCATCGCTGACAAGGCAATAGATGACTTGCGAAGCATGAGAAGCTCGCAACAGGTCCGATCAGGGCGTATGCCAGCTTACGTAGACGGACTATCCCAGGAGGTGCGGGAAATCATTTTTTTGTTCCTTGGAACCAAGCACCTTGAAATAATTCTCAAAGGCGATGTCGAAACCGGACCCGAGGACGACGACATACTCAAATTGTTGCTGCCTTACTTCTCACCCTAAAACGGGCAGTGTCGTGAAACTGTTGAGGTTCTCGGATCTGCCTCACATCCCGTATTATCCGGCTCCATGACTACCTCCCCAGCCGATTTCCTCCCGGGCGCCCTCGAAGGCGTCCGCGTCATCGAATTCGCCCAGGCCATGGCCATCCCCACCTGCGGCCTCCTCCTCGCCGATATGGGCGCCGACGTCATCAAGATCGAGCCTCCCACCGGCGACGCCTTTCGCCACACCCAGGACCCGGTCCTGCCCGGCGAGAGCAAGGGCTACACCGTCCTCAATCGCGGCAAGCGCACCGTCTGTCTCGATATCACGAGCCCGGACGCCTGGCCGGTCATCGAGCGGCTCGTGCGCGGCGCCGATATCGTCCTCATGTCGCTCAAGCCGAACGACCTGCCGCGCTACGGCCTCACCTACGAGGCGTTCGCTGCCATCAAGCCGGACCTCGTCTATCTCGAACACTCGCCGGTCGGGGCGAAGGGACCGCTCGGCGGCGACCCCGGCTACGACGTCATCGTCCAGGGCATGTCCGGGACAGCCGTGATCACCGCCCGCAGCAACGCCAGCGGCGACGCCCCGGTCAGCATCCGCCCCGCTTTCAACGACATGGGCACGGGCTTCCTCTCGGCGCTCGGCGTGGTTGCCGCGCTGCGCCACCGCGACCAGACCGGCCAGGGCCAGCGCGTCGAGACCTCGCTCTTGAGCACGGCCCTGGCGCTCGGCAACCAGCTCATCTCCTGGTTCGCAGTCACCGATGCCGCGCGCGACGAGCCCTTTCGCGCCGACCTCACGGCCGCAGCCGACGCTGGCGCCGGGTTCGAAGAGCAGCGCAAGGTCTGGGAGAAGCACTACATGCGCGGCAGCTACGGCAACATCTACTTCCGCCACTACCGCTCAAAGGACGGCTTCGTCTCGGTCGGCTGCCTCAGCCCGGCGCTCAATGCGCGCTTCCGGGCGGTCACCGGCATTGTCGACCCGCGCCAGGAGCCCGGCTTCGACCTGGGCACCTCTGAATCGTACGACCGGGTGACCGCGCTCATCCGCGAGGCCGAGGACCTCCTCCGCACGCGCACGACGGCCGAATGGGTCGAGGCGTTCCGCGCTGGCGGCGTGCCCTGTGGCCCGCTGAACTTCCCGCCGATGGTCTTCCACGATCCGCAGGTGCTCGCGAATGAGTACGTGGTCGAACTCGAACACGACATCCTCGGGCCATATAAGACGTTCGCGCCGCCGATTCGCATGGACGCCACAC
>JBBSKE010000603.1:0-1745 GCA_038256595.1 Tepidiformales bacterium
ACGATTACTTCATGGCATCGGCACGCGAATTCCAGCTTCTCCACCCGGTCGACTTCCGGAAGGACGGACCGCCGTGAACGAACTCGTGCTCCTGGTCGACGACGAGGCGCCGATCTCGGAGGTGCTGACGCGCACAATGCGCGGCTACGCCTTCCGGGTTCGAGCCGTAACGAGCGGCAAGGCGGCTCTGCTCGCGCTCGCCGAGGAGAGCCCGGACGTGATGCTGCTGGATATCAACTTGCCGGACCTGACGGGCTGGGAGGTCCTGCGCCGCCTCGCCCCGGCCGACCGCGAGCGCGTGCCCGTCATCGTCTTCTCCGCTTCTCCGCTGGCTCCTGGCCGGGTAAACGAATTCCGGCCTGCGGGTGTGCTGGTGAAGCCGTTCCCGATCCAGGCGCTCATCCGCCTCCTGCGCGAAGTGATCGATGGCACCTCGCCGGGCGCCAACCCGGGAGACGAACCGTCAGAAAGGAGCCCCACCGGTGGCTGATATCGCCTTCCTCGCACTCGGGCTGGGGTCGTTCGCGATCGCCTACCTGTTGCTCAAAGTCCTGCGCTGGGTGTGATCGCCGGCGCGGCGTTTCGACCGATCGAAAGAAGGATTCTGGATGGACCTCGAGAACCTGGTAGCGCTCATTGTCGCGATGGCCGTGGGCGTCTACATGCTCTATTGCCTCTTGCGGCCGCAGGACTTCTGATGCTGCGAACCGCAACGGCCGTTCGCGAAGGGCTGGGCATCCCATGACGCTCGCTGATACGGCCTTCCTGCTCGTCTTCACGGTCATCATCGTCGCAGCGGCGAAACCGCTGGGGCTGTTCATGGCGGCGGTCTATGAGGGCCGCCGGACGTTCCTTTCGCCCGTCATCGCGCCGGTCGAATTGGCGATTTACCGGGTGGGCGGCATCGACCCGGCACGCGAACAGGACTGGAAGCGATATACGGCCACAATGCTCGCCTTCAACGCGCTCGGGTTCCTGGCGCTCTACCTGCTCTTGCGGCTGCAGGGCTCGCTTCCACTGAACCCACAGGACCTCCCGGGGCTCAAGCCGAGCCTCGCCTTTAACACCACTGTTAGCTTCGTGACGAACACAAACTGGCAGTCGTATGGCGGCGAGACGACGATGAGCTACCTCTCGCAGATGGCCGGGCTCACCTTCCAGAACTTCGTCTCGGCGGCCACGGGCATGGCGGTCCTCGTCGCCTTCGCCCGCGGCCTTTCGCGCCATTCGACCTCGACGCTCGGCAACTTCTGGGTCGACCTTACGCGGGGCACGCTCTACATCCTCCTGCCGCTCGCGTTCGTCTTCGCACTCTTCCTGGTCTCGCAGGGGGTCGTCCAGACCTTCGAATCGTCCCGCGAAGTGACCACGCTCGAAGGAGTGCAGCAGGTTATCGCCGTTGGACCGGCGGCGTCGCAGGTCGCGATCAAGCAGCTTGGCACGAACGGCGGCGGCTTCTTCAACGTGAACTCCGCGCATCCGCTGGAGAATCCGACGGCGCTTTCGAACTTCGTCAGCCTGGTCGCCATCCTCCTCCTGCCGGCAGGGCTGGTGATGATGTACGGCAAGCTGACCGGCGCGATGAAGCACGCCTGGGTCGTCCTCGGCGTGATGACCGCCTTCTTCCTGGTGACGGCCGTCGTCGCGAACCTGGCCGAGCAGTCCGGCAACCCGAATGTCGATGCCATCGGCATCGTCCGCGCGGCCGGCGACGGGCAGCCCGGCGGCAACATGGAGGGCAAGGA
>JBBSKE010000604.1:0-1742 GCA_038256595.1 Tepidiformales bacterium
AGTGACCGTTCTCGAAAAGCGTGCTGCTCAGCAGCGGATTATTGGACCGAATAGCGGACGGTGACCTCGACAGAGACAAGATTCGTCCCGGTCTCGATTGGGGTGCTGGCGAGAGCAGCGTCTTGATAGGCGATGCCGCCAAGCAACTGGTATCCGTAGTTCGGCGCGGCCACAACCTCGGCAATCGTTACCGGCGGGCCAAGCGTTACTCCGCCGAGGCTGGCGAGTTGCTCGGCCTTCGCTTTCGCATCTGCCATGGCTTCCGCGCGCGCGCCTTCCTTCGCAGCAGCCTGGTCGTCGACGCCGAACTGGATGCCCTGGAGGCGAGTGTCATCGCCCCCGGCGGCGATGGCGTTGTCGATGACCGCGCTCAGGGTGTCGAGATTGCGGACCTTCGTCGAAACCGTGTTCGTGACGGTGTAGCTGACGATTTCGGGCGTGTTCGGTGTCTTGTTGTAGTCGTAGTTCGGCTGGATCGAGAGGCCGGTCGTCTGGATGTCTTTCGCTACGACGCCGTCCGCCTTAATTGCCGCGATGACGGCCGCGATCGAGGTCGCGGCATTTTCGCGCGCCTCGGCGACGGTCGTGGCGGTCGATTGCACGCCGAGCGTGAGGAAGCCGATGTCCGGCGGGGTGTCGACCTCGCCGCGGCCGCTGACGGTGATGCCTGCGGTGTCCGCCGGCGTGTTGGTCACCGTGGTGTCGCCCTGGCAGGCTGCGAGACCCAGCCCAAGGCTGATGGTCAGTGCGGCAAGCGCGAATTGCGCCCGCCTTTTCGCTCCAATAGTCCGCATCGGGTCCTCCCGGCACCCGTCCCGCTCACGTTGGGCGCGAGGCACGAGGGCACATGTTATCCAGACGCCGGGCGGGCGGGAAAAGTTCCCGCGGCCGTGTTCGCTTGCGAGATTGGGCAGCTGGTGGAGTGGCCTGGCTGCCTCGATCGTGCTGGCACGCACTCGCCTGGGCGCGAGCGCTTCTGTTGGCTGTTCGTACGCGAGATTGGGCAGCTGGTGGAGTGGCCTGGGAGCCCGGGTCGCGCTGGCACGAACTCGCCTGGGCGCGAGCGCTTCTGTTGGCCGTTGTATTTATTCGGCCGCGATCGTGAGTTCGACGGTTATCGTGCACCCGTCGCCGGGGGCGCTGATGATGTTGAGCGTGCCGCCCTCGCGATGGACGCGTTCGCGCATCGAGGTCAGGCCGAGGTGCCCGGAGAAGGTCCGGGTGGGGTCGAATCCCTGGCCGTTGTCGCGCACCGTGAGCCTGAGCACCTCGGCTTCGCTGACCAGGGAGAGCGTGATCGCTGTGGCCCGGGCGTGCTTCGCGATATTGTTGAGCGCCTGCTGGGCAACGCGATAGAGCATCTCCTTGGCGCTGAGCGCGACCTCCGGTTCGAAGGCGAGGTCCAGTTCGACCTCGATCCGGTGCCTGGCCCGGAGTGCGTCGACCTGGCGCTGCAGCGACGGCAGCAGCCCTTCACCGGCGAGCGCCTCTGGCCGGAGTTCGAAGATGAGCGCGCGCATCTCGGCGAGGCCGAGTTCGGCGAGCGAGACGATGTAGTCGATGGGCTCGCCCACGCCGCCTGGGTTGACGACGAGCATTTCGCGCGCGGTCTGGGCCCCGAGCGAGATGCCATAGAGCGCCTGCGAGACCGAATCGTGCAGTTCGCGCGAGAGCCGCTGACGTTCTTCGACGACGGCTGCGGCCTGGGCGCGTTCGAAGAGTCGCGCGTTCTCGACCGCCAC
>JBBSKE010000605.1:0-1737 GCA_038256595.1 Tepidiformales bacterium
AGACCCTCCTCGGGCTCTACCACGGCATCCCGCTGACCCACCGCACCTCCAGCTACAACCTGGTGCCGCCGGACAAGATAAGCATCTACCAGGAGCCTATCGAAGCCATCTGCCGCACGAACGAGGAGGTTCGCAAGCAGGTTCGCGTCACGGTCCTGCACGAACTCGCGCATTATTTTGGCATCTCCGATGAGCGCCTCCATGAACTCGGGATGGGTTAAGCGTCGACTCCTTTGAACTTACGCAGCGCCATAAGTCAGAAGAATTGCGCATTGACCCTAGCCATAACGCTCGCTTAGCGTGGAAACGCATGGCAAGTCGCGTGAATGATGCCCGGGGTCGGGCGCGCCCAGGAAGCCGGCCAATTGTGGCCCACGCCGAACCCCGGACCGGCAAAGAGCGGACGTTTTTCGCCGTCTCGTTGCTTGTCTTCGGCCTCTGCAGCTTCTGGTCCGCCATCATCCTGTTCGCCCGCGTCTACCCCGCGCTTTTCCCGGGCCGGGACCTCATTTCCGATGTCAACGCCGTCGGCGTCATCTCGAACGTGACCAGCCCCCTCCCCGGCATCGTCAAGGTGCCCCAGACGGACCCCACGAGCGTCTTCAATCGCCGCATCAACGTCCTCGTCCTCGGTGTCGATAAGCGCCCGGACGAGGAGGCACTCGGCGAGTACCGCACGGACACCATCATGATCGCGACGGTCGACCCGGTGACGAAACAGGCGAGCGTACTCAGCATCCCGCGCGACGCCTACATCACGATTAACCACCCCTCCGGAGTCACCTACGAGGACCGCATCAACGCTTCCTATGGCGTCGGGTTCGAAGCCGGGCACTCCTTCGATGCTGGCGCAAAGCAGCTCGAAAAGGACATCAAGGCGAACTTCGGCATCGATATCGACTACTGGGTGCTGATGGACTTCAAGGGCGTCGAAGAGCTCATCAACGTCCTCGACGGGATCGATATCGACATCCCGCCAGAACTCGCGGTTGGCGACTGGTACTACAGCGACGACGACTACAGCGGCCGTTGGATCTCCTTCCCGCCGGGCATGCAGCACCTCGATGGCTACCACGCCGTCGCGTTCGGCCGAAACCGCGAATCCGAGCACGGCGACCTCGACCGCGTCCTTCGCCAGCAACTCGTCCTCCAGACTGCGGTCAACAAGATCTTCAGCCAGAAGCTGCTGGACGACCCGGTCGGGCTCTACAACGCCTACGGCAACATCGTGAAGTCGGACATCCCGGCGAACCGCATCCTCCCGCTCGGCCTGCTCGCCAAAGAGACCTCCGGCACCCTCGCGACCTACTCGCTCGGCCAGCCGGTCGACGGCATCGAAACGGTCGAGGACTACGTCACGCCCCAGGGCGCCGCCGTACTCAAGCTCAACTCCGCGAACGTCTCGAAGATCCTCGCGGCGATGTTCACGAAGGCGACCTACGCGAATTCGCGCGTCGAGATCCAGGACGGTGTCGGTGGCCTCGAGGGCGAGGACAAGGCGGCTGCGCTCGGCCGCTACCTGCGCTTCACGAAGCAACTCCCCACGGTCTACGAGAGCGGCGCGGTCTCCGTTCGCTCCGAGACGACCATCACGGTGTACGACCTGCGCTGGGCCGGCATGGCCGAGGAGATTGCCGGCTGGCTCGGCCTCCCGATGACCGCCATCCACGCCGCCGAGAAGCCGCCGGGCTCCGCGCTGCCAGACATCATCATCACCATCGGCAAGAACTACCGGTC
>JBBSKE010000606.1:0-1731 GCA_038256595.1 Tepidiformales bacterium
ACGCCGAGTTCGCCCGCGCGGTAGCCGTGGTAGGGTCCAGTCTCGCCGAAGGGGGTCACCGAGACGAGCGAGAGCCGGGGATTCGCAGCGTGGAGCGCCTCCCAATCGAAGCCGAGTTTCGCCAGCGCGCCAGGGCCGGAGCTGTCGTAAATCACGTCGGCGCGCGCGGCCATCTCGCGAAATGCCTCGCGCCCGGCGTCGGTTTCGAAGTCGATCACACGCGAGGACTTCCCGCCGTCCATGAAGGTCTCATAGCTGCTCGTCAGGCCGGCCAGCGGGCGCTGCTTGCGAAGCGCGTGGCCCCCGGGCGATTCGATCCGGACCACCTCGGCGCCCATTCGCGCCAGCAGGTAGGTCCCGTACGCAGACAGCGAGTCGCTCAGGTCCAGCACGAGGCACGCATCCAGCGCCACCGCGCCTCCGAGGGAGATTTCGGCCTTCGCCGGTTCGCTCGGCACCGAGGCGGCCGGAGTCCTGAGTCGCAGCAACGGCCACGCCCAGGTACGCGACGGCCGCTCAAGCGTAACCTCCGCGAGGTGCTCGGGGATGGGGGCGAACGTCTCGGCTACGCCCGCATCGAACAGCTCCTGCGTCTGCGTGGCGTCGAGGCCGACGACTTCGCCGAGGAGCCGCTCGGTATCGTTGCCGTACGACGGCATCGCGTGGCTGTAGCGTGGCGGGGTCTCGCTGAACTGCGCCGGCAGACTCGACGTGAGGTCCAGGCCGAGCCGGTCGTGGCAGACCAGCTTCCAGTAGCCGCGCGCCTCGAGTTGCGGGTCGGTCAGGTGATCCCAGCTGTTCTGGACCGGGTTGCCCGCGACGCCAGCCGCCTGCAGCGCGCTCGCTGCCTCGCGGTTTGTCTTCGAAGCGGTCCACTGGCTGATCAATGGGTAGACCTCGGCGGCGTGCTCGCTGCGGCCGTCGATCGTGGCGAATCGCGCATCTCGCAGCGCGGCGGGCATCCCTTCGAGGCCGAGCAGCCGCTGCCAGTCCGCGTCGTCGAACACCTCGATCGCGACCCAGCGGTCGTGCCCGCTGCAGGGAAAGAGGTCGCGCGGGGCGGCGGCCGCGGTCAGGTTCCCGGTTCGCCCGGGGACAATGCCCGTGAGCTGGGCCTCGACTACCTGCGGCCCGAGGACGTTGATCGTCGTCTCGAACTGGGCCATGCGAATCTCGCTGCCCTCGCCCGTGGCGTCGCGGCGGAGGAGCGCGCCCTGCACGGCCGTCACCGCGTGGTATGCGCCCACGTAGTCCGGCAACGGCAGCGGCGTCATCACCGGGCCGCGGTCGGCGTCGCCGGTGAGGTAATCGAGCCCCGAAAGCGACGAGAGATTCGGCCCCCACGAGCGGTATTCGCGGTACGGCCCCTGTTCGAAGCCGAAACCGGGCATCGCGATGTAGACCAGCCGCGGGTTGATCGCGCGCAGGTCGTCATACGTGAGGCCGAGCGATTCGATTGCCGGGACGCTGAGGTTCGTGAGGAAAACGTCGGATTCGGCGACCAGCTTCTCGATGATTGGCCGAGCCTGCGGCGCCTTGAGGTCGAGGGCGAAGCTGAACTTCTCGCCGTTCAGGTGACTTCCCGGGGCGAGGTCGGCGCCGGCCGTACCGATGTCCCTCGGGGCCCACCAGGGCGGTCCAGCGCTGATGCTGTTCGCGCGGTTGTCGACCTTGATGACCTCGGCGCCGAGGTGGCCCAGGATCCGGGCAGCCATAGGGCCTGCGATCGCG
>JBBSKE010000607.1:0-1729 GCA_038256595.1 Tepidiformales bacterium
AGGCAGCATTCGACGCTGGGTCCTGGTTTCTCGGAGCCTGGGACGCGGGAAGGCTCGTCGGAATTGCGGTGCTCGACAGTCGTCGCCTCGAAACGCAGGGTGGCGCGCTGCAACTGACGTTCCTTCACGTGAGCAAGCCATACCGCGGGCGCGGCGTTGGTGTGGAACTTTTCGAGCGCGCCCGCAAGGAAGCCGGCTCTCGCGGCGCGCAGGAAATGTACATTTCGGCGACTGAGTCCGAGCACACGGTGAACTTCTATCTCGCTCGTGGCTGCCGGCTCAATCAGTCGCCAGACCCGGAACTCTTCGCACTTGAACCGAAAGACATCCACCTGCTCGTCGACACCAGCCCTCGTCAGCGGTTGCCATAACTCACGGATAATCCGGCGCGAGCATCTGACTGGATGCCGTACTGCGGGATCGGGTAGCGCAGGCCGTTGCCCGCGAGGCGCTTCATCCCGGCGATGGCTCCCGGCAGGAACTTCGGCGGAATCGCCATGAGCAGTTCGTCGTCGAGCACGCCGCCGTAGCGACGTTCGGCGAAGCAGGGGATCGCAAGGCTAGGCTCGCCGGTCTTCAGCGCGCGCCCCCAGGAGTCGGCGCAGGCACTTTCGCCAACGACGCTCCACTCGAACTTCCTGTAGCCGGACCACTGCAGGCCGTTGATGAGGATCATCATCTGGCCGGGGGTCGCGTAGATGAGGCAGATGTCAGGCGGGTCGAGCCGTCCGGAGGTCAGCGGCGAGACCGCCATCGCCTCGAACTGGCCGAACGGCACGACGTCCATGGCGGCCTGGTGCATGGCCGAATCTTCGAGCGTTTCAAACCAGACGCCGGCCATGTTCTTGCCGGAGAGCCAGCGTTCGTCTGCGGGCGCCAGCCCGATGACCGCGCCACACTGCGCGCCAACGAGGTCCGCGTTCGTGATTCCGACCGTCCAACCGAGGCGAGCCGCCTGGGCGACCACCTGGTCGGTGGTGTGGATTGCAGTCGGGCGGCGGATCTTCGGCACCGCCTCCATGTCGGCGGCGGTAGCGAACATCTTCATGCCAATCGGCGTGGTTTTGAGGCGCAGGAGCGCGTTCAGGTCGGCGACGATGCCGGCCCAGTCGTACTGTTCGGGCTGGCTCTCGGCGATTTCATCGAGGGCGATGGTGGACATTGGCGGCCTCCACGGTGGTGCGATGGAGCGCATCATACGCCGCGCCGCCCGGGTGCGAGCCGGTCATTCGCCCCGGAGGAATGTTCTCCGAGCTGCCGCCTACCGCTCGGTCGCTGCGATGACCAGGACCGCGACTATTGCCGTGAGCGGCGCGCCGGCGAAGATCGCAGCGAGCGCCCAGCCAGTAGTTCCCCGGTGTACGGCGAGCACCAGTGCTGCAAGCACCGCGACCAGCCCGCAGGCGAGCGCGATCAGTCCCATCCCGTAGAAGGTGAGCGTCGAGCCGGCGAAGAGCAGCAATCCCGCTCCCGTGGCGGTCACAAGCGCGCCCGGCAGCCCCTGGACCGAGGCCAGTGTGGCCAGGACAATGATCGCGACGGCGAGTGTGAATGCCCGCGTGCCGTCGTACGACTGGTCGATGCTGATGGCGATGAGCGCGAGCGCCCCGGCGATTTTCGTGCCAATGAGCACGCGATTCGCCACCTGGACGGGGACAGACCGGGCGGAACGCTCGAGTGGATTCGCGGCGGGCGATGGCATCGTGCGGTTCATGACGTTTCCTCCAGG
>JBBSKE010000608.1:0-1726 GCA_038256595.1 Tepidiformales bacterium
AGGAAGGAGAAGCCGGACCCGCCGTACTCCTCCGGGACCATGAGGCCGTGCCAGCCGAGGTCGGCCATCTTCTTCCAGAGGTCCGGGCTGTAGCCCTTGTCGTCCTCTTCCATCGCTCGTACATGCTCTTCCGGGCACTCCTTCTCGAGGAAGTCGCGTGCGGAATTCTTCAACAGTTCCTGTTCTTCGCTAAGGCCGAGATCCATGCGGCATTGTCCCTTTCGTGTTGTCGGCCGGACCTCAGCTGCCTGCAGCATGTCCGGCGAAACCCATTGATTGCGGGCGGAACTCTATCACCTTTCTTGGCCGGTGGCCAACTTCGTGGGCAGAAAGCGAACAAGATTCGCGTTTACGCCGAATTCCGCCGTTTGAGTCTACTCCGAGATGCTTTTTCGCCCGAATCCGCAGCGATCCGAGGTTAGGAGCCCGACGCCCCGGTTCGCCGCCGCTTTGCGATTTCCTCCCGGACCACGGGCGCAACCTTCGTCCCCAGCAGCTCAATCGTCTGCATCACCTCTTCGTGGGGCTGCGGCCCGACGCCGACCTGGGCGACGAAGCGGTCGTGCCGGAAGAGGGTGTATTCGTAGAGGATTTTCTCGATGACTTCGTCCACGGAGCCGACGAGCAGCGCCCCGGTCGGCGTGCGCAGCGCTTCGAACTGGTTCCGCGTCATCGGCGGCCAGCCGCGTTCGCGCCCGATCTGGGTCATGAGTTGCGAATAGGGCGGGAAGAACTGCTCGGCAGCGAGGCGGGAGGTTTCGGCGATGTGCGCGTGCGAATTGATGCCCACCGGGAGCGTCGCGGGGTCCCGTCCGGCTTCGATAGCAGATTCGCGGTAGTGATCCACCAGCGGGGCGAACCGGGCCGGGGCGCCGCCGATGATCGCGATGATCAGCGGCAGCCCAAGTTTCGCCGCTCGTTCGATCGACCCCGGATTGCCGCCGACGCCGACCCAGATCGGCAGGCGCTCTTGCGCTGGCCGCGGATAGACGCCCAGGTTGGCGAGCGGCTCGCGAAACTTCCCCGACCAGCTAACGCGTTCGTTGTCGCGGATCTGGACGAGCAATTCGAGCTTCTCTTTTGCCAGGTCGTCATAATCTTCGAGGTCGTAGCCGAAGAGCGGGTAAGACTCGGTGAACGAGCCGCGCCCGGCCGTCAGTTCGGCCCGGCCGTGCGAGATGAGGTCGACGGTCGCGAACTGCTGAAAGACGCGCACCGGGTCGTCCGTGCTGAGGACGGTGACCGCGCTGGTGAGCTTGATCTGCTTCGTGCGTGCGGCCGCCGCGGCGAGGATCACCGCCGGCGAAGATGCCGCGAAGTCCTTGCGGTGGTGCTCGCCGACCCCGAAGACGTCGAGCCCGACGCGGTCGGCGAGTTCGATCTCTTCGAGCAGGTTCGCGATGCGCTGCTCGCTGGAGATCGTCTCGCCAGTCGCCGGGTTCGCTGATGTGTCGGCGAAGGAAGATATGCCGAGTTCGAAATGGTTCGTCAAAGTGCCGGTTCCTCGGAACTCCGTAGTCTCCCAACCATCTTCACTGACCCGTGTTTCACTCGCACGCCGACGGGCGCGACGATCCCCAGGCAGGGGCTCGACTCAGGAGCTCCCGCCCATGCTGGCGGGGTCGAAATCCGGGTTGCCGGTCATGATCGACCAGCGAATCCCGTACGGGTCGCGCACCCAGCCGCCACGGCCATAAGGCGCATCCTCGATAGGCCGAACTTCGAC
>JBBSKE010000609.1:0-1723 GCA_038256595.1 Tepidiformales bacterium
CCCGGAAGCGCCGAAGGTCTTGTCGACCATCGCGTCCTGGAGGGCCGCCAGCGCTTCGTCCTTCGAATCGCAGACGACCACGCCCTTGCCCGCCGCCAGCCCGCTCGCTTTGACGACGATGCCGCCCTCTTCGAGTCCACGCACGTAAGCGCTCGCCGTTTTGAAGTCGTCGAAGGTCTCCGCGCGGGCGGTGCGAATCCCTTGCTCGACCATGAACGCCTTGGAGTAGGCCTTGCTCGCTTCGAGCTGGGAGGCGGCTTCGGTCGGGCCGTAGCAGAGGATCCCGGCCGCGCTCAGCCGGTCCACGAGGCCAAGCGGCTGCGGGTCGTCCATCGTCGCGAGATAGAAGTCGATCTTGAGATCGAGCGCGGCGCTGACGATGCCGTCGATGTCTTTCGGCTGCACCGGGACGTTCGTCCCACAGAGCGCGGTCCCGGAATTGCCCGGCGCGATGAAGATCTCGTCCACAAGCGGACTCTGGCGAAGTTTCCAGGCGATCGCGTGCTCACGGCCACCCATGCCAACCAGCAGAACTCGAGAACCCATGCGCTGCTCCACTCCCGGCGGCTGCCGGTGAACTCATGACGGGCTAACCGGTCGCGGTTATTCCCACTCGATGGTGCCGGGCGGCTTGCTCGTGATGTCGTAGACCACCCGGTTGATGCCGGCGACTTCGTTCACGATCCGGTTCGACATTTTCGCGAGCACTTCGTGCGGAATCCGCGCCCAGTCGGCGGTCATCGCGTCGTCAGCAACCACTGCCCGAATCGCGACCGCGTAGCCGTAGGTGCGGAAATCACCCATGACGCCGACCGTCTTCGTGTCTGTGAGCACGGCGAAGCACTGCCAGATATCGCGGTAGAGGCCGGCCGCGCGCAGCTCTTCGAGCACGATCTTGTCCGCGCCGCGCACCATCTCCAGGCGTTCGCGCGTCACTTCGCCCATGACGCGGATCGCCAGGCCGGGGCCGGGGAATGGGTGCCGCCAGACCATCTCCTCAGCCATGCCCAGGGCCTCGCCGATCTTGCGAACCTCGTCTTTAAAGAGAAAGCGAAGCGGCTCCACCAGCTCGAACTTCATGTCTTTCGGCAGGCCGCCGACGTTGTGGTGCGTCTTGATCATCGCGGCGCCCTTGCCGTGCGAGGCGCTCTCGATGACGTCGGGGTAGACCGTGCCCTGGGCGAGGAATCGCGCGCCCTCGATGTTCTTGGCCTCGCGTTCGAAGATGCGCACGAAGAGGTTGCCGATGCGGTGGCGCTTCGTCTCCGGGTTCGTAATCTCGGCGAGTTGTCCGAGGAATTCGTCTCCCGCATCGACATGCACGAGGTTCATCTTCATGTGGCGCGTGAAGGTCGCGACCACATCCTCAGCCTCGCCGGCCCGGAGGAGGCCGTTGTCGACGAAAATGCAGGTCAGCTGGTCGCCAATCGCCCGGTGGATGAGCGCGGCAGCCACCGAACTATCGACGCCGCCGGAGAGCCCGCAGATGACGCGCCCATCGCCGACCTGGGCGCGAATCGCGGCCACCGTCTCGTCGATAAAGTTGCCCGGCGTCCAGGTGCCCGGGCAGCCACAAATGTCGTGGACGAAGTTGCGAATGATGTCGAGGCCCTTGGGCGTGTGCACGACTTCCGGGTGGAACTGCACGGCGTAGTGCCCGCGCTCGGCGTCCTCGAATGCGGCGATCGGCGTCTCGCCGGTGGAGGCCGTGACCGTGGCTCCC
>JBBSKE010000610.1:0-1717 GCA_038256595.1 Tepidiformales bacterium
AGTGCATCACGCGCTGCACCGCGACCCTCCAGTTCGATTCGTGCGCGATATCGCCTCCCGTATTCGTATTGCGGTCGAAGCGCGGGAAGTTCGAACTGCTGACTTCGAGGCGCAGGCGGTGCCCCGCCGCCAACTGGTGGGCCGTGGCGATGAGGTCGATCTCGTATTCGTAGGTCTCGCCCGGTTCGAGCAGCTGCGCTTCCTGGCGCGAACCACGGTAGCGCGCGCGGATGATGCCATCGCAGAGGTTGATCGCCTTGCCGTCCGGGTGGACATCCACGAGCTTCGCCGTCCAGTCGGTATCTGGGCCGTCGGTGCTCGCGAAGAGGCGCAGGCGCACCGGTCCGGCGACGGTCAGCGGTTCGGCGAGCGGCGCACTCGTGTAGACAAGCACGTCGTCACGTTGCTCGATTTCGCGCTGGTCGAATGGGCCGGCCTGGCGGTAGGCGGCCATGAGGAGGTTGCCGCCACCCGTGGGGACTGGCCGCGACGGGTCATAGAGGAACGTGTCGGGCCGCTCGTCCGCTGCCGGGGCTTCGCGCGTCAGTTCGCCGTTGCCGCGGAGGCTGTTCGCATGGCCGCCGCTGTGGAGGAACCACTGCTGGGACGTCGCCTCAGCTGGCGGCCAGCATTCGGCGGTTCGCCACTGGTTCGCGCCCATCACGAAATAGCGCACGGCCGGGCCGGTATCGACCGATTCGACCCCGCGCAGGTGTCGGTCGAGCCAGTTGTTGATGTCCGCGATAATCCCCGAAAACGCGGCCGCGCCGGTGGGGCCGAACTGCATCGCGCCCATGTAGCGGTCGTAGGTGGAGTGTGACCACGGCCCGATAACCATCTTCTGGGCCGAATGGCCGGCCTTCGCGAGGCCCTGGAAGTTGCGCAGCGTGCCCGCGAGGAAGATGTCGAACCAGCCGCCAATGTGGAATGCGGGAATCGCCATGTCCGCGTGCGAATCGGCGATGCGCCACTGCCGCCAGTAGCCGGTGTCGGCCGAGTGGCTGGTCCAATCCGCCCAGTAGGGCGCCACTTCCGGCTGCGACATGCCCGGCATCTCGGCGACTGGCAGGTGCGAGAGCATCGCGAGCGGGTCGCTCATCGCCTGGAGGAGTCGCTGGCGCGCTTCGGCCGGGACATCGCAATCCGGGCGCAGAAACTGGATGGCCGCGAGTCCGGCGCCCCAGAGTCCCATGAAGCCGAGTTCGAAGGCGCCGCCCTGGTAGGCCCAGCCGGCGTGGTAATCGTCCGCGGTGATGATCGGCACGATGCAGACCAGTCCCGGCGGCTTTTCGCGAGCCGCGAGCATGGTCGTCGCGCCGAAATAGGACGCGCCGAGGATGCCGACGCGACCGTTCGACCACTCCTGCCCCGCAGCCCATGCGGCCGTATCGACGCCGTCCGCGCCCTCGGTGGCGAAGGGATAGAAGATGCCCTCGCTGGAGGCGCGGCCGCGCGTGTCCTGGACGACGACGGCGTAACCCCTTTCGGCCAGTTTCGACCACTGAGGGAGCACGCCGAGGGCACCCATGTTGACCTCTTTGTCGTAGGGCGTGCGCACGAGCACCACCGGCCCGGGCGGGCCATCGAGCGGCCGGTAGACGTCGGCGTAGGTGGTGACGCCATCGCGCAGGGGGATGGCGATGTTCTTCTCAATAAGGACGCGCTTGACGTGGACCAAGACGAACTCCCGGGCAAAGCTGCGGGCAGACTTTAGCAT
>JBBSKE010000611.1:0-1704 GCA_038256595.1 Tepidiformales bacterium
CGCTCATGGCTGCCGCCGACCCGGGCGCGAAGATCGCCGAGCTCCGGGGATGACGCTCGTCAAGATTTGCGGCCTTCGAGACGTCGATACAGCCGTCGCCACCGCCAAAGCCGGCGCCGACTTCATCGGCCTGATGTTCGCCGAATCCCGGCGCCAGGTGACGCCGCAACAGTGCCACGACATCGTCGAAGCGCTCCACGAGTTGCGAAAAGAGCCTGAACCGGCGTTTTTCGATGCCCCCGAGCGTGGCGATGTGCCCGCGCGAGCCTGGTTCGGCGCATGGAGCGAAGTGATCGAGGACACGCTGCCGCGCTACCGGCCGCTGATTGTGGGCGTCTTCGCCGACCAGTCCGTGGAGGACGTCAACAACATCGCGAATGCGGCCGGGCTCGACATGGTCCAGCTTTCAGGCGGCGAGTCGTGGGAGTTCGTCGCGCAGGTCACGCTGCCCGTCGTGCGCGCCTGCCACGTGGGCGAGCAGTCGTCAGCGTGGGACGTCCTCGATACCATCGAGACAGGCGTTGCCGCTGGGCTGCTGCTGGACACCGCGAAAGGCGGCGCCCGTGGCGGAACTGGCGTGTCGTTCGACTGGGAAGTCGCGGCCGGAGTGGGCCGGCGGCACCCGTTCTTCCTCGCGGGAGGATTGTCCCCGGAGAATGTGGCGGAGGCGGTGGCCCAGGTCTCGCCATGGGCAGTGGACGTCTCCAGTGGTGTCGAAACCGCTGGAATCAAGGACATCGAGAAGATCCGCGCGTTTATTCGCGCGGCGAAAGGATCCAGGTCATGACGAGTACCGAGACCAGGGAAACAACTTACGAGCCGCTGGAGGCGCGCTTCGGCGAATTCGGCGGGCGCTATATCCCGGAGGTGCTGGTCGCCGCCCACGAGGACCTGGAGAAGGCCTACGACGAAGCCCGCCGCGACCCGGCATTCCAGGCGGAGCTGGCGGATCTGTACAAGCATTATGTCGGGCGGCCGACGCCGCTCTACCTCGCCGAACGGCTCACGCGTGAACGCGGCGGCGCGCGCATCTGGCTGAAGCGCGAGGACCTCGCCCACACCGGCGCGCACAAGATCAACAACGCGATCGGCCAGGCACTGCTCGCGCGGCGGCTCGGGAAGAAGCGGATCATCGCCGAAACCGGCGCCGGCCAGCACGGCGTCGCGACGGCCACGGTTTGCGCGAAAATGGACCTCGAATGCGTGATCTACATGGGCACGGAGGACATTCGCCGCCAGTCGCTCAACGCCTTCCGCATGAAGATGCTCGGGGCGACCCTCGTCCCCGTGGAATCCGGCAGCAAGACGCTCAAAGACGCCATCAACGAAGCGATGCGCGACTGGGTGACGAACGTCGAGACCACGCACTACATCATCGGCTCGGCGATCGGGCCGCACCCGTTTCCGACCATCGTGCGCGACTTCCAGTCGGTCATCGGCTCTGAGGCGCGCCACCAGATGCTGGAGCAGGCCGGCAAGCTCGCAGATGTCGCCATCGCCTGTGTCGGCGGCGGCAGCAACGCGATTGGCCTCTTCCACCCGCTACTCGCCGACCCGACTCGCCTCATTGGCGTCGAAGCGGCCGGAAGTGGCGTCGCCAGCGGCAAGCACAGCGCCACCTTGGTCGCGGGGCGCCCGGGCGTGCTCCACGGCACGAAGACGTACCTCCTGCAGGATGCAGACGGCCAGATTATGGAAACCCAC
>JBBSKE010000612.1:0-1701 GCA_038256595.1 Tepidiformales bacterium
CGAAGTCGTCGTGGCTTTCGAGAAGGCGATCATCGCGGTCGGTTCGCAGCCCGTGAAGCTGCCGGGGTTCCCCTGGGAAGACCCGCGCATCATGGATTCGACCGACGCACTCGAACTCGCCGAAATCCCGAAGACATTGCTGGTGGTCGGCGGCGGCATCATCGGGCTCGAGATGGCCACGGTGTTCCGCGCGCTCGGATCGACAGTGACGGTGGTCGAGATGGCGGACCAGTTGATGCCGGGTTCCGACCCGGACCTCGTCAAGCCGCTGGCGGACCGGCTCAAGGGCCAGGGAGTATCCGTGCATCTGGCGACCAAAGCGGCGAAGGTCGAAGTGGGCAAGCAGGGCATCCAGGTTTCGTTCGAGGGTGCCAAGGCGCCGGAACCGCAGACCTTTGATCGCGTGCTGGTTTCGGTCGGTCGATCGCCGAACGGCGGCAAGATCGACGCGGCATCGGCCGGCGTCGAGGTTGATGCGCGCGGCTTCATCGCCGCCGACGGCCAGCTGCGCACGAATGTCTCGCACATCTTCGCGATCGGCGATGTGATCGGCCAGCCAATGCTCGCCCACAAGGCCACGCACGAGGCGCACGTCGCCGCCGAAGTCGCGGCCGGGCACAGGCGCGCCTTCGACGCGCGCGTGATCCCGTCGGTGGCCTACACCGACCCGGAGATCGCCTGGGTGGGTGTCACCGAGACCGAGGCGAAGGCCAAGGGCATCAAGATTGGCGTCGGCAAGTTCCCGTGGGCCGCTTCGGGTCGCGCCATCGGGATCGGACGGACCGAGGGCTTTACCAAACTCATTTTCGACGAGGCATCCCATCGCATTGTCGGCGCGGGCATCGTCGGCGTGCATGCAGGCGATCTCATCGCGGAACTCGCGCTCGCGATCGAGATGGGCTGCGAGGCGGCCGACATCGCACGCACCATCCACCCACACCCGACGTTGAGCGAGTCCGTCGGCATGGCGGCCGAGGTCTTCGAAGGCACCATCACCGACCTCTACATCCCGAAGAAGAAAGGCTGACCCGCCGAAGCGGCGCCCGCAAGCGTCAGACGGGCAGGCGGCAGGAAAACTGCTGGCGGAACTGCTCGCGGAAGTCCGCGAGTGTGAAGCGCTGGTTCTGGGTGCCGGGATACTCGATCTTGATCGCGCCCATGAGCGAGGCGATGCGGCCGGTGGTCGCGAGATCGAGACCGCGCATGAGGCCGAACAGGAGCCCCGCGCGGTAGGCGTCGCCGCAGCCGGTCGGATCGATCACGCGGATCGGCGTCGCCGGGGGAACTTCCAGCGTGCCGTTCGGCGTGTGGATCAGCGAGCCCTGCGAACCCTTGGTGATGATGTAGGCCTTCACCTTCGAAGCGATGTCGCGCTCGCTCCAGCCGGTGCGCTCGGTCAGGAGGCTGGACTCGTAGTCGTTGACCGTGACGTAGTCGGCCTGTTCGATGAAGTTGCGCAGCTCCTCGCCGTTGAACAGCGGCATGGCCTGGCCCGGGTCGAAAATGAAGGGGATGCCGGCCGCCGCGAACTCGGTCGCGTGCTGCAGCATCGCGTCGCGCCCGTCCGGGGACACGATGCCGAATTCCACCCCGGGTACATCGCGCACGTGGTTCTCGTGCGACCGCATCATCGCCCCCGGGTGGAACGCGGTGATCTGGTTGTCGTCGAGGTCGGTGGTGATGAAGGCCTGCGCGGTGAAC
>JBBSKE010000613.1:0-1694 GCA_038256595.1 Tepidiformales bacterium
AAAGATACTGATAGGGTAGCGGCCATCTTCCGCGACGCGCCCGGAGCGAAACCATGGCCGAGGCGAACCCTCCCCTCCCTTCCGCAGCAGCCGCCGCAGCCTCCGGTGCTCCCATCGACATGAGTGGCACCCGGAACCCGTTCGCCAACGCCAACTACCGCTGGTGGTGGTTCGCGACCTTCATCGGCGCGATGGCCGTCGGCCTCCAGTGGGTAAGCGTGCCCGTCTACATCGTCGACCGCGTGGGCGACGACAAGGAAGAACTCGCCGTGGCGGCGGCGCTCATCTGCCAGCTCACGGCCTCCGCGCTGCTGATGCTCGTCGGTGGCGTCGTCGCGGACCGGGTCGAGCGGCGCTCAGTGCTGCTTCGCTGCTACTCGGTGGCGGCCGTCGTCTCGGTGGGCTACCTCTTCCTCTCCGGGTTCGATGTCCAGGCCATCTGGCCCGTGTTCGTGCTGGCTACCGTGATCGGCTCGGCCGACGCGTTCTCCCAGCCCGCGCGCATGAGCATGGCGCCGAGCATCCTCACCCGTGCCCAGCTCCAGAACGGCATCATCTTCGGCACGGTCGCATTCATGTCGGCGGGCCAGATGCTCGGTCCCGCGGTCGCCGGTTTCATCGTCGATGCTGCCAGTGTGAAATGGGCGTTCGGGCTCGAAGTCGTGCTGCTGCTCGTCGCCGCCGTTATCGCTGCGCGGCTGCGAGTGGATAAGCCCGTGCCGACCGGGAAAAGCGTCTTCGGCGACCTCGTCGATGGTCTCGCGTTCGCACGCAGGTCGCCGGTCATCCTCGGGCTGCTCTTCCTCGCCATCCTGCCGCCGACATTTCTCATGGGTCCGACACGCGTCACTTCGGTGTTCATGGTTCGCGACGTCTGGGAGGAGAGCGACACGTTCATCGGCCTGATCAACGCCTCCTTCGGCATCGGCGTGCTCGGCGGATCGCTGGCGCTGACCGCGTTCAAGCTGCGGCACCGGGGCGTCCTCCTGACCGGCGTTTCGACCGTGCTCGGCGGCCTCTTCTTCGCGGCGGTTGGCGTGACGAGCATGGTCTGGGTGGCGCTGGGCTTCCAGGCGCTCCTGGGCCTGGCGGCGGCGATATTCATCAACAACTCGGCCCCGCTGTTGCAGGAGCAGGCGATGGGCCCGAAACTCGGCCGCGTCATGAGCATGCAGAACCTCTGCTTCGCGGTCGGGCAGCCGCTCGGCGTGTTCCAGGCCGGGCTGGTCACGAACCTCTACGGCCCACAGACCGCGATCATCGCCAGTGGCGCCGCAATGGCAATCATCGGTGTGCTCGCGTTCATCTTCCTCACCCCGGTGCGCAGACTCGACTAAACCCGCCGGGACTGGCTCCAATCTGCCGCCATGGGCACAACGCCCGAGGAAGCATGACCGCCAAAGGGAGTGCGTCCCCGTGTGCCGTGGCACTCCGGCTGACCGCGAGCCGACCGAGTCTCCGGGGCCGACGCGGTGCCGAACGAGAGACTTGGGTGCCAATAGCGGCCTGGGACGCGCTCCTTACGGCAGTCGCGCTTCGCCAAATTGGTGCCAATCGCGCTACAGGTGGGCACAACGCCCGAGGAAGCACGACCGCCAAGGAGTGCGTCCCAGCCTGTCGCAGCACTCCCGCTGACCGCGAGCCGACCGAGTCCCCCGGGCCGACGTGGTGCCGAACGCTAGACATGGGTGCCA
>JBBSKE010000614.1:0-1647 GCA_038256595.1 Tepidiformales bacterium
GAGGCCGCCGGGCAGATCGTGCGGCGCGCCATGCTTGACGCGCCACCACGAAATGCGCAGCCAGGCTACGTGCGCCAGATCAACCTGCTGGTCGTCCTCGACGCCTTCCGCAGCGTGGGCGAAATGTCCCGCGCGACGGTCGCCCGGGCAACCGGGATCAGCGCGCCGACCGCTTCGAAGAGCGTGCAGGAGCTGATCGACGCGGGCCTCCTGATCGAAGAAGGGCGCGAATCCGGCCGCATCGGCAAGCCATCGACGCGCGTGCGGTTCAACGCGTCCTGTGGCGCGGTCCTCGGCATCGACCTCGGGGGCACGCATCTGCGGCTCGCCGTGTCCGACCTCGCCGGCCAGATTCACGCCCAGCTGAGTGAACCGATCGACCCCCAATCCGGTCCGGAGGCGATCCTTGGCCGCATCGCGTCGCTCGGCCGGGAACTCTTCTCGGAGCGGCAGGCGAAGCCGATGGCCGTCGGCATGGCCACTCCCGGGATAGTAGATACCGATGCCGGCGTGGTCCGCCGCGCGCGCAACCTCCGCGGCTGGGAGAACGTGCCCGTCCGCCAGATGCTCGAAGAGGCGTTTGGCGTGCCCGCCGTCGTCGAGAACGATGTCAACGCGGCCGCCATGGGCGAGCGCTGGCATGGTGCGGCGCAGGGCCACGAAAGCTTCCTCTTTGTCGCCGTCGGCACGGGAATTGGCGCGGGGCTCGTCATCGATGGCGGGATCTATCGCGGTGCTCATTTCGCCGCCGGAGAAATCAACCTCCTCCCGATTCGCATAGACGACGAAGACACCTTCATCGAGGACCGTGGCAGTGGCCCTGGCATCGTCCGCCGCGCCCTCGCCCTTGGGTTCGCGGCTCCCGCAGGCGAAGAACCGACCGCCGCCACCGTTTTCGACGCGGCGGGAACCGGTGACGCCGCAGCAGCCCAGGCAGTCGAGGAGGGCATCAGGGCCATCGCGTTCGGCGCGGGCCTCCTCCTCGCCGCGGTCGACCCGTCGATCGTCGTCCTCGGCGGCGGGGTCAGCACCCGCGGCGATGCCCTGCTACTGCCGATGCGCGAAGCGATTGCGAAGGTCGCCCGCGTTCGCTGTGACATCGTCCTTTCCGAACTCGGCGCCGATGCCCAGCTGCACGGTGCCCTTTTCGTCGGACTCAAACGAGCAGATCTCGCACTGGTCGATCGCGTGAACGCGCGGCCATCTGAACAAGCGGCAAGGAGCCTGGCATGAACACGATCATGGTCGGAGCAAGCGTGCTCGATATCACATCGCCCGTGGGGGTGGAAATGGGTGGCTATGGCGCGCGCGTCGGCGTCGCCACCGGGATTCACGACACCCTGAACGTCCGCACCCTCGTGCTCGATGACGGCGCCACCAAACTCGTCATCGCGATCTGCGACTTCGTCGGCGTCGGCCCAATCATCGTGCAGAAGGCGCGCGACCTCATCGCCGCCGATTTCGACATCCCGCCGGAGAACGTCTGCATCGCCGCCACGCACACGCATTCGGGACCGCTGACCGTGCGCACCGGCGATGGCGTCGATTTCTCGAACGTTACGGCCGCGAAGATCGCCGGCTCGGTCCGTGTCGCGCTCGGCAATATGCAGCCGGTCGGGCTGAAAGTCGGGCTGAGCGAAGTTTCGA
>JBBSKE010000615.1:0-1643 GCA_038256595.1 Tepidiformales bacterium
ATGACAGTGGGCAGGGGTGGGGGCTCGAGGAGCGAAACGAGGGCAGCCGGCACGCCTTCCATCCGGAGTTGGCCATGCTCGGGAGCACGTCGGGTTCCACCGGATCGCCGAAGCTCGTGCGCCTCTCGTTCGACAACCTGCGCAGCAATGCCGCATCCATCGCCGAGTACCTGCGCCTCACGCCGAGCGATCGGGCGGCGACGACCCTACCGCTGCAGTACTGCTACGGGCTGTCGGTGCTCAACAGTCACCTGCTCGCCGGCGCAAGCGTGCTGTTGACGGAGCGATCGGTGACCGACGAGGAATTCTGGCGTGAGGCGTCGGATCATCGCATCACCTCGTTCGCCGGAGTTCCTCACACCTTCGAGATGCTCGACGCCGGCGGATTCGCCGAACGCTCGTTGCCCAGTCTTCGCTACCTGACGCAGGCCGGCGGGCGGCTCGCGCCCGACGCCATCCGCCGTCTCGCTCACCTCGGCGAAAAGCGCGGCTTCGAACTGTTCGTAATGTACGGCCAGACAGAGGCCACAGCGCGGATGTCGTACCTCCCGCCCGAGCTCATCGACGTCGCCGCCGGGTCGATCGGCCGGCCAATCCCGGGTGGCAGTTTTCGCCTCGATGTGAGCGATGCGGATGTTTCGCGCGACGGCTCGGGAGAGCTCGTCTACGAGGGTCCGAATGTGATGCTCGGCTACGCCGAAACACCCGCGGACTTCAGTCTCGGGCGCACCGTTCACGAACTGCGCACGGGTGACCTGGCTCGCCGTCGCACCGATGGACTCTTCGAGATCGTCGGCCGGATGAACCGCTTCGTGAAGATCTTCGGGCTCCGGGTCGACCTCGACAGGGTCGAGCGGCTCCTCGCCGATGAGGGAATGGAGGTACGCGCTGCGAATGCCGGCGAACGGCTGCTGCTCTTCGCCTCCTCCGATCGTGCAGCGATGCGCGCGCGCGAGCGGGTCGCGGCGCTTGTGGGCGTGCCCATGCACGCCATCGGCACGTATGCGGTCGAGCAGTTTCCGCGCACCTCGAGCGGCAAACCGGACACCGCTGCGCTCGTGCGACTGGCCGCGTTGCAGGATGACGCCGCGGCAGCGCATCCGATGCCCGGTGCCGGCCCACACGGCGGCGGCCCTGTCACGCCGGAGGCTGTTCGTGATCTGCTCTCGATGCTGTTGTCCCTGCCCGAGGTGGGGCTGGATGACTCGTTCGCGGCGCTCGGCGGTGACTCGCTGAGCTACATCGAGGTGTCCGTTCGTCTTGAGGCCATGCTCGGCGACCTTCCCCGCGACTGGCCGACCCGCACCGCCCGGGAGCTGGCGGCATTCGCCTCAGCATCGAATGAGGGAGCGGCGATGACGCCCGCGGCAGGCCCAGATCACGCGGGCGCGAAGGGCGATTCCGCTGCGAGCCGGACCGCTGCACGCTGGTTCGGGAGCCTGGTACGTCTTGAGACGCCCGCCGTGCTGCGGGCGATCGCGATCGTGCTCATCGTCGGCTCGCACGCCGACCTCTTCTATGTGAAGGGGGGCGCCCATGTTCTGCTCGCCGTTGCCGGATTCAACCTCGCGCGATTCCAGCTGGCGGGTGGGTCGGGCCGGTCGAGAGCCCGCTCGCTCCTGCGCAGCGCCTCCCAACTCGCC
>JBBSKE010000616.1:0-1641 GCA_038256595.1 Tepidiformales bacterium
GAGTCTGCTCGATACGATGCAGCACCGCCAGCGTCTCTACGAGGTCGTCCGCTACGAGCAGTACAATCAGTTCGACGAAGGCGTGTTCAATTTCTCACTCGAAGAAAGAACTGTTTGAGGCATATTCGTCGACTGGATCGGAATGCATGAACGACTACCGGTCCCGCAGAAGCAAACGGCCCAACCTCACTTGTGGAGATTGGGCCGATTCTAGTGACGAACTGCCGGAGACTCTACTTAAACGAGATGAGCTCGATCTCGAAGATGAGGTCGCCAGTGGCGGCGTTGTTCGGAGTCGCCGGGCCGTAGGCGAGCGCTGCCGGGATAATCGCCGTGCGCTTCCCGCCGACTTTCATCGTGAGGAGGGTCTCGGAGAAGCCCTTGATGACGCCGTTCATCGGGAACGAGGCCGGCTGGCCACGATCGACGGAGCTATCGAACTGCTCGCCGGTGCTGGCGTTCGTGCCCACATAGTGAATCGTCACGGTGCTCGCCATAGTTGGCGAATCGCCAGTGCCGACAACGGTGTCGACAAACTGCAGGCCGCTTGGGAGTTTCGTGAGGTTCGAGAGGTCTGAGGCTTTCTTGCCGATCTTTGCGCCGGGTTTTGGCACCTGGGTTACTCCTGTGGTGGTTGTGCCGGGGGCGCCGGCGAGGGCTGTGCCTTCTGCCGAAGTCGCGGGCCGCTTCGTTGGCGTAGCAGGGATAGACGTCGGCGTGGGAACCGGGTCGGGGCCATCACCGCACGCCGTAAAGAGGGCAGCCGCAGCAATGAGCGCGCCGCTGCCAAGGATGAGGAGTGGTCGATTTCGCATGACGTTGAGCGTATCGTGCTGCCACATTACGGACACGGATGCGTTAAGCGCGCCGATACCTGTTACATCGAACCAAGACGTGCCGCGGCCTCCGCCAGGGTCTCCTTCGACTTCGAAAACGTGAAGCGGACCAGGTGGGCGCCCGCGTCACGGTCGCGGAAGAAGCTCGACCCGGGAACGGGCGCGACTCCCACCTTCGTAATCAGGTGGTGCGAGAACTGCACGTCGTCGCCATCGAAGCCGAGGTCGCTGAAGTCGGCCATGATGTAGTAGGCGCCCTGCGGACGGTGGGCCTTGAAGCCGGCCTCACGCAGGGGAATCAGGAGTTGGTCGCGCTTCTCCGCGTACATCGTCCGCAGTTCGGGGTAGTAGGAGTCGGCCTGCTCCATCGCGACGGCGGCCGCTTCCTGCAACGGGGCGGGCGCGCCGACCGTGAGGAAGTCGTGGACCTTGCGGATGGCGTTGCTCAGTTCCGGCTTCGCGAGCACGTAGCCGAGCCGCCAACCGGTCACGCTGAAGGTCTTCGAAAGCCCACTGATGGTGATTGTGCGGTCGTACATGCCGGGCAACGTTGACATGGGCGTATGCACGGCGTCCTCATAGAGGATGTGCTCGTAGATCTCGTCGGTGATGCAGAGGGCGTCGAATTCTTCGCAGAGTGCGCCAATCTGGAGCAGTTCTTCGCGGGTGAACACCTTGCCGGCCGGGTTGTTCGGCGTGTTGACGATGATTGCGCGCGTCTTGGCGCTGAATGCGGCTCGGAGCTGCTCGACATCGAAGGCGAACTCCGGCGGATGGAGTGTCACGAAGACGAGCGTCGCACCGC
>JBBSKE010000617.1:0-1634 GCA_038256595.1 Tepidiformales bacterium
CACAATCCCGATGATCCGTTTGTAGCGGATCGCATGGTCGAATGCGGCGGCAGTGAAGGTGGCGAACACGGGCATGGGCGATACCTCTTCGCGGGGTGCACAGCCGAGGCTGCGTGGCGTCTACAGTGAAGAATCGTCCGACGCTCGCATTCTGTTCGTCGGGGGTTCCCCTAGTCTTCCGCAGGCCGAACCGGATACTCGGAGCAACGAAAACGCCCTCACGGCCGGGAGCCGTGAGGGCGCAATCGCGAGATGCGTTCTTCAGACTACGAAGGGCGGCGAACCCTCCAGCCGTAGATGGCGACGCCACCGAGGGCGGCGAGTGCCCCGAGGAGCAACAGCGGCGCGTTGAGCGCGCCTGCATCCCCGCCAGCCGAGCCGCTACCGGTGTTCGGCGGCATCGGGGCCTGGGTTGTCGAGGTCGGGACGGCCGTGTTGGGGACGGTCGTCGGCGGTACGGTGGTGGCGGTGGCAGTAGCCGTTGCGGTCGCCGTGGCGGTGGCCGTCGGGGTGGGCTGCGGTTCGACGTCGGGGAGCGCGAGGGCGCCGTAGTTCACGATCACCGTTTCGCTTTCGCCGCAGTCGTTATCCATGTTCACCCAGAGTTCGCCGTCGGCCCAGGCGATACCTTCCACCTTTTCGTAGGGGAAGAAGTCGTCCTGGACATCGACCCAGAGCGCCTTCTGGATGGTGTCGCCGTCGCTGAGACCTTCGAGGGTAAAGGCGTAGATCTTCTTGACGACGCCGCCCGCGACGTTGTCGCGTTCGATGACCGCGTACGTCTCGTCTTCGATGTGGCTGAGCTCAGAGAGGGCAACCCAGGTGGCACCAGCCGGGATGGCATCGAGGGGGTACATGAAGAACTCCCAGTCGCCGGTGCAGGTGATGCCGTCGCAATCGAGCGTGGCCAGGTCGACGCGCGCGATCCGGGTGAAGGCGGCGGATTCGCCGGCGAACTGGCGCTGAATAGGCGCGAGGGCGTAGCGGCCGTCGCCGGAAAGGGCGACCCCTTCGAAGCCGTTCGAGCGAATCGTTCCGCCGTCCGGCGAGTCGATCGCCTCGGGCAGCCAGACTTCGCGGAGGACTTCGCCGTCGCCGTCGACCTGGACGAGCAGGTTCGGGAGGTAGTCGTCCTCACCGAAAGCAGCGTTGCCTTCGGAACCGATCCACCAGCCCGGGTTGGCGGGGGCGATGTCGGAGGTATCGACCGCGATACCTTCGCCGTCGTAGGTGGCTTCCTCGCGTTCGCGCATGAGTGTGACCGGGGTCGTGAGGGCGGCGAAGCCGCTGCCGGTCTGGATTTCGAAGATCTTGGTCGGAGCGAAGGCGGAGTCGCCAACACCGACGAGCTTGCCATCGCCAGCGTCATCGAGGCCGGAGAGGGCGCACCACGGCACGTCAACGCTCGCGGAGATGAGGACCGGGCGGTCAGCGTCGGGGCTCCACGGGCCATCGACGCCTTCGAAGATGGTGAACGAGCCGAACTCTTCCTCGGCGGTCACGACGAGGTTGCGGCTGGGGATGGCGACGATGCCTTCCGGGGCGATGCCGGTACCGAGGACCTGGACCAGCGTCGGATCGGTCGGGTTGCTGATGTTGTAGACGGTCAGGAACGAGCCACGCTCGGAGAGGTA
>JBBSKE010000618.1:0-1632 GCA_038256595.1 Tepidiformales bacterium
CAAAACGGCGGCTTTCGCCGCCGTCCTGGCCAATTACGGACAGTCCGCAACCGGCCCAGATCCAGTCGTTCCGTTCAGCTCCCGCATTCGATTGCCTGATGTGAGGATATAACCGAAGCGCGTTCGAGGTCACCCAGGGTTAAGCTGAAAAAACGTCACTCGCTGACCTAATGGAACTTCTCGGCTACTCGAAGGGACCCGGTGCGAGGTAGAGGAGATCTCGGCCATGACGGTCGCTCTTGCTATCGAAGCCAGCCAGCCGAACGGCATACAGTGCCGCGTCGGTTGCGGGTGGGACTTCCACTCATGGGCTTCGTGGATCGCCGCACTCGGGGCGGTTGTTCTAGCGGAGGGGGTCCGCGACGGCCGCCCTTTCCTCTTCATAGCGACTATCGAGAGACTAATGGGCCAAAAACCGCAGAAATGCGTGCTTGTGCTCGGTTTACAAATCAGGTGCTCTACCAACTGAGCTAAGCCGGCATACTCTTTGCCCTATCGCTTCGCTGCTTGAGGGCGTGGGGGCCTTTCCCTTAGAGGGCGCCGAAAGTCCAGCCCTCGGTGCGGGCGATCTTGGGAGTCATGGCGGGGGGATGCCAGTATTCGGGGCGGTGCGCGACGGCGCGCAGCCAGGCGGCGGCGAGCAGGGCGTCGGAGCGGTGATCGTCGACCGGGCCGCGCCCCGGCACGGCATTGCTGCCGAGGGTGGCAAGCGCCTCGTTGAGTTCCGCGCAGGTCCGCAGCTTGCTCCGCCCGGCGCGGCGACCGGCGGCGATCGCGGCGATCGTGGTGTAGATTTCGACCACCACCGAACCGCGTTCGGGCACGGGATCGAACGGCCACAGTGTCATACGCCCGCTGAGGCGGTGGAGCACCCGCATCCCGGTCAGGCTGGCCTTGCCGACCTGGCTCGCCCCGACGAGGTTGAAGTTGCTCGTCGGCCGGCAGCCGAGGGCGATCTGGCCGAGCCGCTCGGTGACCCGCAAGCGGCCGATTCCGCCGCCGAACAGATCGCCCTCGCGGGCGCCGTGGCGGCGATAATGGCGGGCGATCTCGGGGTGATCGACGAAGCTGCCCGCCCCGAGGTGCGGGTCATCGGCGCAAAGCCGCTCGACCATATCCCACAACGCGCGGGCGTCGGGCGGGCTCTCGCTCCAGCCGGGGAAATATTCACCGGCATCGGCGTGAGCGAGCGAGCCCGATATATCGAGCCCGACCAGCGTATCTGCGGGCATTTTCTCGACCAGCCACTCGGCAACTTCGGCGCGCGACCAGCGGTGGCCGGGTCGCACGATCTCGGGCGCTGCGTCGCCCGCGCCGCACATGGCCAGCGCGATCCCCGCATGCCGCTCGCCCGCCGCCCCCGACCAGTCGATCGCGGCGAAATGCGCGAAGCGGCCGGGCCTCACGTCTCCGTGCGCTCGGCGCGCAGCTTGTTCCAGTACTCCAGCCGCTTCCTCACCTCGCGTTCGAAGCCCCGCTCGACGGGTTCGTAGAAGGTCTGTCGGCCGATCTCCTGCGGCCAGTAGTCGGCGCCCGAAAAACCCTCGTCGGCGTCGTGATCGTAGGCGTAGCCCTTGCCGTAGCCGACGTCCTTCATCAGCTTGGTCGGCGCGTTGAGGATGTGTGCGGGCG
>JBBSKE010000619.1:0-1626 GCA_038256595.1 Tepidiformales bacterium
ACTAGCAACTAGCAACTAGCAACTAGCAACTAGCGCTAGACACTGGCCGTCTGGAGGAGCTTGGCCGCCTCCGCATCGCGCTTCGCAACTTCGGCGCGGACCAGCGGGATGAGCTCGCGGCCGTATTCGCGCGCGTCGTTCATCGGGTCGAAGCCGCGGATGAGGATCGTGCGCACGCCGAGGTCGTAGTACGCCAGGATCGATTCGGCGACCTGTTCGGGGGTGCCGACGAGTGCGGTCGTGTTGCCAGTCGCGCCGGTCGCGGCGGCGATCGCCATCCAGAGCCGCTTATCGTGGATTTCGGACTGGTCGGCGAACTGGAGGAGGCGCTGCGAGCCGACCGCCTGGGGACGCGGGGCCGAGCTGCCCAGGGGCGTGCCACGGGTTGCGCCGCGCACCGAATCGAGGATGCTGTGCGCCTTCTCCCAGGCTGCGTCCTCGGTCGGCGCGATGATCGGCCGGAGGGACACGCTGAAGCCGGGATTGCGCCCGAACTGGGCGGCCACCGCGCGCACTTCCGCGATCTTGGCAGCGACCGCGGCCAGCGGTTCGCCGAAGCAGGCGAAGACGTCCGCGTGTTCGCCCGCAACCGGGAGGGCGGCGTCGGATTGACCCCCGAAGTACATCGGGATACCGCTCTCGCGATACGGGTGGACGTCGGAGAACGCCTGGTTGAAGGTGTAGAACTCGCCCTCGTAGTCGAACGGGGCGGTCGAGGTGAGCACCCTGCGGAAGACCTTCATGTACTCGCCGGTGCGGCGGTAGCGCTCGTCGTGCGAGAGAAAATCGCCGTCGCGCTTCTGCTCAGCGTCGCTTCCGCCGGTGATGAAGTGCATGGACAGGCGGCCCTTAATGAACGAATCGAGGGTTGCGGCTTTGCGCGCGGCGAGCGTCGGGGCGATGAACCCCGGCCGGTGCGCGAGCAGGAAGCCGAGCCGGTCCGTGTGCTGGGCGGCGAAGGCGGTGACCATGAAGCCATCGGCCGAAGAGGACGAGTAGCCGACGAGCACCTTGTCGAAATCGGCCCGTTCGTGCGCCTGCGAGAATTCGACCAGGAAACCCGGGTCGATGCCGCCGCCAATGACGTGAACGGAGGCGCCATTCGGGTTGTCCGGCTTCACGCCAATCATGCCGATAAATTCGATGCTCATAGTCAGGGCCCCGGTGGCGGCAAAGTGCCGCGTAATGCAGCGATTCTACCAGCCCCCGGGGCCCAGTGACCGTTCTCGAAGAACGCGCCGCTCAGCAGCGGCTCACTGGACCGAATAGCGGACGGTGACCTCGACGGAGACAAGGTTCGTGCCGGTCTCGATTGGGGTGCTGGCGAGAGCAGCGTCTTGATAGGCGATGCCGCCAAGCAACTGGTATCCGTAGTTCGGTACGGCCGAGACTTCGGCAATCGTGACCGGCGGGCCAAGCGTTACTCCACCGAGCCTGGCGAGTTGCTCGGCCTTCGCTTTCGCATCGGCCATGGCCTCCGCGCGGGCGCTTTCCTTTGCTGCGGCCCGGTCGTCGACGCCGAACTGGATGCCCTGGAGGCGAGTGTCATCGCCCCCGGCGGCGATGGCGTTGTCGATGACCGCGCTCAGGGTGTCGAGATTGCGGACCTTCGTCGAAACCGTGTTC
>JBBSKE010000620.1:0-1619 GCA_038256595.1 Tepidiformales bacterium
AATCGCGTCATGGCCGTGGTGAAGGTGCGCAACAGCAAGCACAGCCACGCTTTACGCCTGTACGACATTACCGACGAGGGATTCGTCATCGGCGAACCCCGCCCGGAGATAGACGCGCTGCTGACCGGCCATCCGCGACCGGCGGCGGCAATCACCCCCCGCTAGGGGCATGCCATGGTGAACTCCAAAGATGAACCCAACCACCCTGAGCGGCGGCCGGGTGCTCGCGATCGCGTTCTGGATGAACGGGAAGCAGCATCGGACCGACGCGACGAGACTCTGAGCGCACGCGAGACGGCACTGCGCGAACGCGAACGGATTGCGAGCGATCGGGCGGGCAGCGCCGGGGTGCGCGAGGAAAAGCAACGCGCCGAGACTCAAAGAAGTGAAGCGGTCGAGACGCAAAACAGCGAGCTCCGCCAAGCCAACGAACATTTGATCCTGGCCACCATCGAGGCCCAGGAGCTCCGCGAGGCCGCCCTGAACGCGCGCCGGCTGCAGGATGAATTTATGGCCATGCTGGCGCACGAGTTGCGCAACCCTCTCGGACCCATTCGCAATGCCGTGGAAATCCTGGTGCGACTCGAGGACGGGCAACCCGTACCGCGGCCGACCCTGGACATCATTCGACGCCAGGTCCGGCATATGGCGCGCCTGCTGGATGATCTGCTCGATGTGTCCCGCTTGACTCAGGGAAAAGTGACATTGCAGCGGCGGCCCACGGAGGTGACGGAGTTCATCAACCAGGCTATCGAAGCAACCAACGGTCTCGTGAAGGAGCGCAGTCAGCAGCTGACGCTGGACCTTCCTGCAGACCCGCTCCATGTCGACGGGGATGCCATGCGTCTCGCCCAGGTCTTTTCCAATCTGTTGCAGAACGCGTCGAAATACACACAGGCCGGCGGCTCGATCACCGTGCGCGCACAGCGCAACGGTGAATCTGTCGTCATTCGCGTCATCGACAACGGGATGGGTATCTCTCCCCAGGCGTTACCCTACGTCTTCGAGCTGTTTGTGCAAGACGAACGACCGATGGAGATAAGCCAGGGCGGGCTGGGTATCGGTCTCACGATAGTGCGCCGCATGGTCGAGCTCCACGGAGGCGCCGTCGAGGTATTCAGCGATGGTCTTGGCCAGGGCAGTGAATTTGTCGTGACGCTGCCACGCCTGGAACATCGAGGCGACGCGGAGACCGCGCTGCATCCAGTCGATCTGTTGGCGCCCGCGCCAGCTCGGATCTTGTTGATCGCGGACAACATTGACGCCGGCGAAGTCCTCGCCGAATTGCTGGGTCTGTCGGGGCACGAGGTCGCGATTGCGCCCGACGGTCAGGCGGGCCTGGATCTGTTTGATCGGTTCAATCCACATGTCGTGTTGTGCGACATCGGGCTTCCCGGCATGGATGGTTATGAGGTAGCGATCCGGCTGAGGGAACGCCGACCAACGAAACCGCCCACCCTGGTCGCTCTTACCGGGTACGGCAGCGCCGAGGATCACCAACGTTCCATCTCGGCGGGCTTCGACCATCATGTGGTCAAGCCTGTGGACCCCGATGTGTTGCTGCGGATAGTCGACTCAGCCATGAGCGCCGAGGACCGGTCCACGACGTCAATGGGCAG
>JBBSKE010000621.1:0-1603 GCA_038256595.1 Tepidiformales bacterium
CCGCCAGAACCTTCTCGGAAAGCGCGTCGACTACTCCGGCCGTTCGGTCATCGTTGTCGGCCCCGAACTCCGTCTCGACCAGTGCGGGCTGCCGAAAAAGATGGCACTCGAGCTGTTCAAGCCGTTCGTGATGCACTCGCTCGTTGCCAAGGGCCTCGCCCACAACATTAAGAGCGCCAAGCGCATCGTCGAACGCGCCCGCCCGGAAGTCTGGGACGTGCTGGACGAGGTCATCAAGGGCCGCCCGGTGCTGCTCAACCGCGCACCGACGCTCCACCGCCTCGGCATCCAGGCCTTCCAGCCGGTCCTCATCGAGGGTTCGGCCATCCAGCTGCACCCGCTCGTCTGCTCCGCATTCAACGCGGACTTCGACGGCGACCAGATGGCCGTCCATGTCCCGCTCAGCCGCGAAGCTGTCGCCGAGGCGAAGCAGATTCTGCTCTCCTCGCGCAACCTCCTTTCGCCGGCCAGCGGTGAGCCGATTGTTGCCCCGTCCCTGGACATGGTGCTCGGCTGCTACTACATGACCGACATCGACCTTCGCGGTCGTGGCAAATATCGCGAAGAGAATGGCCGCGGCATCGAGGGCATCTACGGCTCTCCCGACGAGGCCCGTCTCGCTTTCGATATGGGCATCGTCGAACTGCGCGCGCCGATCAAGATGCGCACCTCCCGCCCCGTAATGACGAAGACCGGCGTCACTCTCCCCGAGTACAAGGAAGATGGCACCCCGAAGGATCGATTCATCGATACCACCGTCGGGCGAATCATCTTCAACGACGTGCTCCCGGAGGAGATTCCGTTCCAGAACGACATCATGGGCCGCCCGGAGCTGCGCAAAGTCGTCGCCCTCTGCTACCAGGAACTCGGGGGCGAACCCACGGCGGAAGTCGTGGACCGCATCAAGAACACGGGCTTCCATTACGCCACGCGTTCTGGTGTGACCATCGCCATCCACGAAATCCAGGTGCCGAAGATCAAGCCGGAGCTGCTTCGCGCGGCCGACGCCCAGATCGACCAGCTCACCGAGCAGTACGAAATGGGCCTCATCACCGAAGAAGAGCGCTACCAGAACGCGATCGAAATCTGGACAGAGACGACCCGCCTCGTCGAGAACGCCATCAAGGAGCGCCTGCCGGAATACGGCTCGCTGAACTACATGGCAAGCTCGGGGACGAAGGGTAACATCACCCAGATTCGCCAGATGGCCGGTATGCGCGGTCTCATGGCGGACCCGAACGGCAAGATCATCGAGCTGCCGATTCGTGGTTCCTTCCGCGAGGGCCTCACCGTCCTTGAATACTTCATCTCGACCCACGGCGCCCGCAAGGGTCTCGCCGACACCGCGCTGCGAACGGCCGACTCCGGCTACCTCACCCGCCGCCTCATCGACGTCGCCCAGGATGTCATCGTCCAGTCGGAAGACTGCGGCACGATGACCGGCACCTGGTTCACGCGCGAAGCGGACGCGGATGAGAACGGGAAGCTCGCGCCGCGAGCCTTCGGCCGCTACTCCGTCTTCGATATCGTGGACGAAGAGACCGGCGAAGTGGTTACCACGCGCGAAGAGATGATCACGGAAGCCGCTGCGAATCGCATCGAC
>JBBSKE010000622.1:0-1597 GCA_038256595.1 Tepidiformales bacterium
CCCGCCCTCGGAGAGAGCGCCGCCGCCGCCCGCATCTACTACGGCATCCCGGACGTCCTCGGGCGTGACCGCGAACGCTACATCGGCAAGCGCGTGCTCGTCGTTGGCAGCGGCCACTCGGCGTTTAACGCGATCAACGACCTTGCTGGGCTTGCGAGCACAGGCACGACCATCGCCTGGGCGATTCGCTCCGGCGTACCGGACGGGCAGTATGGCGGTGGTTCGAACGACCAGCTCCCGAAGCGCGGCGAACTCGGCACGCGCATCAGGCAGCTCGTCGGAGATGGCACCATCGCCCTCGAAGCCGGCTTTCATGCGACGAGTGTCCGGCAGACCCCCGAAGGTGTTGTCGTCGCTGCTGGCGAGCGCGAAATCCGCCCGGTCGACGAGGTAATCGTCGCGACTGGTTTCCGCCCGGACCACCAGGTCACCAGCGAACTGCGGCTGGACCTCGACGATGTCGTGGAGAGTCCCTCGGCCCTGTCGACGCTCATCGACCCGAACATCCACAGCTGTGGCACGGTTCCGCCCCACGGCGCAGCCGAGCTGGCGCACCCGGAGGCCAATTACTACGCCGTCGGGATGAAGAGCTACGGCCGCGCGCCGACGTTCCTCATGATGACCGGGTACGAGCAGGTTCGCTCCGTCGTCGCGGCCCTGACCGGCGACATCGCGGGCTCCCTGGACGTGCGACTCGTGTTGCCGGAGACGGGCGTCTGCAGCGGTGGCGGCGGCGAGTCCCCTGAGACCGCTGCAGCCGCTTCCTGTTGCGGAACGCCCGCTCCCCAGCCCGAGACCAGCGCCGGTTGTTGCGGTGGTCCAGCTCCGCAGGGCGTCTCCGCATGTTGCGTCCAGGATGCCGACGCCAAGGCCGCCGGCGAGGCCGGTTGCGGCTGTGGGCAGGCCATCCACGCCGATTCGGACCTCGAACTCGTCACGGTCAGCGCTCGCTAGTCACGGGCGCGAATCTCAGGAACGGCCGGCAACGAGCTGGGAGCGGGGAAAGCCGCTCACGTTGCTCGCCGTTCGTTCGCTCTCGCTATCAGTCATATTTCACGAGCTGCACCTCGAGGCCGCCGGGCTGGCCGAGAAACGACGTGTACATGCGCGCAAAATCGCGTCGATGGGGGGCCTCGTTCGCCTCCATCCCCGCCGCCACCAGCGATTCATGCGCGCTGTCGACGTCGTCGCTGCGGAACCCGAGGTGGCGAAAGTGCACGCCCGCATCCCCCGAGACGCTCAGCTCGAACTTCAAGCCGGTCCCAGGGTCGGTGACGACGGCGAATCGTTCCGAGCGGCTCTCGACGGCCATGCCGAAGGAGCCGGTGAGCCGCTCGATCTGGTCGTCCAGGTTCGGGACGGTGAGGGCGATGTGGTCGAAGGCGGGCGTTGCTGGCATGTCAATCCTCCGTTGTGGGTTCGAAACTCAGCGGGCTGCGGGCTGGAATAGCTCGATGATGTTGCCTGCAGGGTCGAGCAGCAGGATTTGCGAGCCGCCGGGGCCTTTGATCATCTCGTTGCGAAACTCGCAGCCTTCACCCTTCAGCCGCGCAACCTCGGCGTCGATGTCGTCGACCAGCAGGTGGATGCGGTTCCA
>JBBSKE010000623.1:0-1596 GCA_038256595.1 Tepidiformales bacterium
AGCCATGGCCGGGATTGTACGCGAGTGGCGGTGAGTGGAAAGTGGTTGGAGGCGCGGGCGGCGGCGGAGATGCCGCCATTGACTTCCAGGTTCGTGGGCCTATGCTCCGGCGATGACTGCTGCGAAGCTCGAACGCATCCTTGGCTGGTTCCTCGGGATCGGCTTCATCCTCTTTGGCCTGATCGAAACCGGCGTAGCCATCAACGCCCGGAGCAGCATCGGCTTTTTCTGGTTTCCAGCACTCTGCGGCGGAGGCGCGCTCATCCTCCTGGGAATGTTCAAGATCCGGCAGCCGGTTCCGCTGTCGGCCGCACTCGTGGTCATCGGCTGCCTGCTGGGCGCCCTCGCGACCATGTGGACGGTGCTGATTCCGGTCCTGGCGGTGACGCTGATTGTGTTGGTGCTGCGGAATCCGAGGGAGGCGGGTGTGGAGGCATGACGGTCACAATCGGCGCATTAGGCGGTCTCTTGCGGCTTCGACACCGGGGAGGAAGTTGGTCTGGTGGTACCACTGCATCAGCCAGAGCCCGCTCGCGAGCCGGAGCGCCCGGTGGGTGCGGTCGTTCGGGGCTTCGAACAGGGAATGGTCGCCGTAGCCAGCCTGTATCCATTCGACGGGGAAACGCTCGCCTTCGTTGAAATCCCATCGCGCGAAGTCGATCAGCGCTGGTTCGGCCGCGACCTCACCGAAGTCGATGACGCCAGAGAGGTGCCCTTCGTGCACCAGGATGTGGTTGGGCAGCAGGTCGTTGTGGATCAGGGAGACGCGCGGCGGCGCCGCCTCGAACGAATCTGCGATTTCCCGCAGCCAGCCTCGGACGGTCGCAGGTTCGAGTCCGACGGAGCGGCCAGCTTCCTCGAAGACCCGCGACTTGCCGGTGAGGCTGTTGGTTAGCCAGTCGTCCAATGTCGCCAGGAAGCCGACCCCACGTCCGTCGAGATAGCCGGCGCCCTGGACCGGGATCGCGTGCAGGTCCGTCAACCATGCACCGAGTTCGCCGAGCACCTGACGAAGTTCGGGCACATCGAGGGTGACGTCACAGAGTCGCTCGCCCGGCAGCTTCTCCATCAGCATCATGGACAGCTGCTCGCTCCCGGCCTCGACCTGGCGGAGGGCAAGGATACGGGGAGCAGGGATGCCACGCGCGGCGCACTGGCCGAGCACCCACGCCTCGCGCTCGTGACCCTCGCTGCCGCGGTGCGAAATGCGGACGATGACGGAGGGGGCGCGCTCCAGGGTGACGTCGTAGACCTCGTTTTGCTCGCCCGCGACAACCCGGCGGATTTCCAGGACCGGTGCGTTCGTCACCTCGGCGACCGCCGCCGCGATGATGCTCGTCGGCGTGACCCATGCCTGGTGGAGCGCGGCGAGGTGTTGGCGCCGTTCGAGTTCGGCTGGTTGCGTGGCGGGGTCGTCTGCCATCCCGCGACGGTAACTGGCGACGGCGTTCGCGTCGATTCGGGCGGGCGCCGAGTTCGGTGGCTGGCGGGGGGGATTGTGATGCCAGGTCGCGCGACCCCGGGCTGGCGCGCCGGGGCTCTGTCCGGAATGCGAGAACCCCGCGGCTGGTGGGGCCGCGGGGTTCGGGGTTGATG
>JBBSKE010000624.1:0-1579 GCA_038256595.1 Tepidiformales bacterium
ACATTCAGAGATCATCTTCCAGCCGGCGATGTCCCGTACTTCGACCGGGCACCCGACGTCGTCTTGGAGGTTGCGTCCCGGTTCGACAGGTGGATCGACCTTCGAAACAACGTCCAGGAGTGGCTCGACTCCGGCGCTCAATTGGTCTGGCTCGCGACGCCGAGTGCGCGAGAGGTCACGATATATCAGCGCGGGAAGAGACCGCGGACCGTCGGCGAGGCCGACATTCTCGACGGCGAGGATGTGCTGCCAGGCTTCTCGGTCGAAGTGAGCCGCTTATTCCCTCGCGGGCCGAATCGCGACAGGAGATGTCGCTGAAGTAGGGCAAGCTGCGCCACTCGCGACAGGGGGTGCGCCGAAACGGCGACGGGAGCTCGGGTCGCGCGGGAGGCGCAATCATGGCCAGTTGGGCGACACTCGAGGCGGCAGAGCCGGAGATGGCAGAGGCCGGCAGGAAACTCTTCTACCAGTTCGGCGTAGGGCTGGGATTCCTCGCGACCATTCGCGCGGACGGCGGCCCTCGGATGCATCCCATCTGCGTGGTACAGGATGGCAGCGGCCTCTACGCGTTCATCGAGAACACACCGAAGCGCCGAGACCTCGACCGGGACGGCCGCTACGCCCTCCACGCGATGCCGCCCGAGCAGGTTGACGACGAGTTCTACCTGACCGGCCGCGCTATCCGGCGTGAAGACAAGGAGACCGATGCGCGTGTCTTCGCGGCCTACCTGGCGATGGGCGCTTTCGCATCAGGCGGCGCCGACAACCACGGCTGGCTCTACGAGTTCGATATCGAGCGCGCGATGTGGGCGAAGTACGGCCCGCGTCCGAGCTGGCCGCCAGAGTATCGGACCTGGAAGGCGGAGTAGCCGGGCACGGCAAAGGCCCACGTTTGGTGGGCCTTCGGACGTTCGTTGCTGAGCGGCGGGATTTAGCCGCGCGGGAGGCCGAGACCGCGCGTCGCGATGACGTTCCGCTGGATCTCGTTCGAGCCCGAGTAGATGGTCGACGGGACCGCGGCCATCATCTGCTCCGGGAGGGCGCCGCCGAGCGGTGCCTTCACCTCTTCGGGGAGCATCTGGCCGGAAAGGCCAAGCATGTTCACGCCGAAGTTGTAGATGCGCTGCCCGAGTTCGGACTGGTAGATCTTGATGACCGAGGACTCGTAGTTCGGGACGAGACCGCGAGACTGCATCGAGGCGACGCGCAGGCCGAGGTAGCGGCCGACGTTATTCGCGACGACGTGGTCGGCGAGGCGGTTCTTGTACTTCGCGATCTTGGCCTCGTCCTGGCCCTTGAGCCAGGCGGTGAGGTTTTCGAGCGTGTGCTTCTGGGAAGCAGTGGTGCCGATGCCCGAGCGCTCGAAGTCGAGCAGGGTCATGCCGACATACCAGCCGCGGTTCATCTCCCCGACGAGATTCGCAACCGGCACGCGCACGTCTTCGAAGAAAACCTCGTTGAAGTAGTGCCGCCCGCCCATATCGACCAGCGGCCGCACCGTGATTCCCGGCTGCTGGATGTTCTCGATAAGCAGGAACGAGATTCCGCGGTGCTTGGGCGCCTCCGGGTCGGTGCGCAC
>JBBSKE010000625.1:0-1578 GCA_038256595.1 Tepidiformales bacterium
TACCTCGAAGACCTGCTCGCGAACCCGCGCAAGATCGACTTCCTGATTCGCGACGACTGCACCGAGATCAAGAAGAAGTACGGCGACGACCGCCGCACCGAGATCGTCGAAGCCGACGCCGAGACCTTCAGCGAAGAGGACCTCGTTCCGCACGAGGAGAGCGTCGTCACCCTGAGCATCCGCAACTACATCAAGCGCAGCCCGCTCGAGGACTTCCGCGTCCAGCGCCGTGGTGGTGCCGGCAGCCGCGGCGCCCAGATTCGCGACGAAGACGCGGTCATGAAGCTGCTCGTCGCCGACACGCACGACAACCTCCTGTTCTTCACCGACCAGGGCAAGGTCTACCACCTCCGCAGCTACGACATCCCGGACCTGAAGAAGCAGTCCAAGGGCACGCCGATCGTCAACCTCATCGAGATCGTGAACGGCGAACGCGTGACCGCGATCCTGCCAATTAAGACGTACGAGCAGGACTTCATCCTCCTCGCAACCCGTCGCGGTGAGATTAAGAAGACGCTCCTGAAGGAGTTCGAAGAGGTTCGCCGCAACGGCAAGATCGCGATGAAGCTCGAAGCCGGCGACGAACTGATCGCCGCTCGCCTCGCCAGCGAAGACAGCGATGTGCTGCTCGTTTCGAGCGAAGGCCAGGCGATTCGCTTCAAGATCAACGAACTTCGCCAGGCGAGCCGCACGAGTGGCGGCGTCCGCGGCATGAGAATTGCCGATTCGGCCTACATCGTCGGCGTCGAAGTGGTCGACGACGGCAGCCAGCTCCTCGCTATCACGGAGCGCGGCTTCGGCAAGCGCACAATGCTGAGCGAATACCCGCTGAAGGGCCGCGGCGGCATGGGTGTGAAGACCCTGAACATCACCGACCGCACTGGTAACGTCGCCGCCTGCCGCGTGGTCCAGCCCGGCCAGGAACTCATGCTCGTGAGCCAGAACGGCATCGTCATCCGCACCACCGTGGACTCGATCAGCCTGCTCGGCCGCAACACCCAGGGCGTCGCCGTCATGCGCGTGGCCGAAGGTGACGTGGTCGCGAGCATCGCCGCCATCGCCCAGGAACTCTAAGCACCCAAAGAACCGCGACCGGCAGAGAGCGGGTGGGTGACTCGCCGCCTGTCTCGACCAACGCCACTAACGGTGATTCACTCAGCGATCGTCTGGCGCGAATCTACGAGGGGGCGATCTCTGGCAGCGGCAGATGCCAGCGCCGGAGCCGTTCGTCGAGGGTCTCTCCCTGCGAGACGCAGCCCGGCAGTTCGGGAACTTCTGCCCAGAACCCGGTCTCGCCATCCTCCGCTTCATGAACCAGCACCGTGACCATTGCTGCCATCGTCGGTCTCCTATCGTTGCCCGGTCAGCAATTGTAGCTGCCCGGATTCGGCGCCTGCTTGCACTCCGAGCAACCCACATCTCAGACTGGCACCCAACTAACTCAGTCCTCAGTCCTCGTCACTCAACCTCCAAAGGAACTCCCTCCCATGCCAACCACCGGCCTGCTCCTCCTTCACGCCTTCCCGCTCGACCACACCATGTGGGAGCCCCAGATCACCGCCTTCGGGACCGAATTCA
>JBBSKE010000626.1:0-1576 GCA_038256595.1 Tepidiformales bacterium
CAAACTCCCGAACCCCGAAGAAGCTGCCGCGCGCGCCATCCAGCGAGTCGAAATGGGCTTCGCTCAGGATCGGCCGATGGGCGGCTATTCGAAGGGCATGAAGCAGCGCATCAAGGTGGCTGCGGCCATCGTCCACGAGCCCCAGGTGCTGCTCCTCGACGAGCCGTTCAACGGCGCCGATCCCCGCCAGCGGCTCCAGATGATGGAGATGTTCCGCCAGATGGCCGACTCCGGGGTCACCATCGTCTTCTCCTCGCACATCCTCGAAGAGGTCGAGCGCCTGGCCGAAAACGTGCTCGTCATCGTCTCCGGGCGGCTCGCGGCCTCCGGCGACTTCCGCGAAATTCGCCGCCTCATGACCGACCGGCCGCACACCTTCACGGTCCGCTCGAACGACGATCGCAAGCTCGCGTCGGCCCTCGTCGCCAGCCCAATCGTCTTCGGGGTCGAACTGCAGAAGAACCTGCTGACCGTTCGCACCGAGGACTTCGCGCAGTTCACCCACGTCGCCGCGCGTATCGCCCGCGAGGCCGGGGTGACCATCTTCGAATTCCGCCCGACCGATGAATCGCTGGAGAGCGTCTTCTCCTACCTGGTGAAGCAATGAACCGCGCCTATATGGTGAAGCAATGAACCGCGTCATCCTTTCGCTCACCATCCGCCAGCTGCTGGGGCGTCGGCGAACGCTGCTGCTCGTGGCTTTCGCCTTCCTCCCCGTGCTCGTCGCGATCATCTACCGGCTCGCCGGCGACAGCGACATCGACCCGCAACGTTTCGTCGCCCGCGCAGTGCTCGATCAGCTCGCGGTGACGGCTGTGCTGCCGTTCGTCGCCCTCGTGATGGGCACGGCCGCGCTCGGCTCCGATATCGAAGACGGCACGGCGGTCTACCTGTTTGCGCGGCCCATCCCACGCTCGACGATCATCCTCTCGAAGCTGTTGCCCGCCTGGATCGTGAGCGCGACCGTGACCGCGGTCAGCGTGCTCCTCGCCAGCGTCATCGGCCTCTGGGGCGACCCGATGGCGAACCTGCCGATCGCGTTTGCGGTCGCCACCATCCTCGGCTCGCTGCTCTACTGTGCGGTCTTCCTCGCCCTGAGCATCTACACCGGCCGTGCGCTGATTATCGGGCTCATCTACGTGTTCGTCTGGGAGGGACTGCTCACGAACTTCCTGCCCGGCACGCGGCTGTTCTCGATTCGCGAATACACCCGCGCCATCGCCGACGTCATGAGTTCGACCTCCGCGCGCGAGTGGCAGGCGCGGCTCGACGGCCCGGAAGCGCTGGTCCTGATGGTCATCGTCGGCGCGCTAGCGGTGTTCCTCGCCATCCGCCGCCTTGAACGCTGGGAGATCGGCGAAACCGGCTAAATCACCCCGGGATTCCGGAACGCACAGCCCCGGCGCGCCAGCCCGGGGACGCGTGATTCGCCACCAGATCCCCTGTCCGCAGGCCCCAAAGCGTGACCCAGCAACGGTACGAGCCCCGAAGCGCAAGCTCGGGGTCGCGCGACCTGGCACCAATTCCCCTGCCCGCAGGCCCCAAAGCGTGACCCGGCAACAGTACGAGCCACGAA
>JBBSKE010000627.1:0-1556 GCA_038256595.1 Tepidiformales bacterium
GTAGGTGTCCGGTTCGGTCTGGAGCGCCCATACAAGCCTCGAAGTACCGCCGACATCGTGTGAGTTCACGAGACGCCCGGCGACTACTGGTGCTCCGATTGAATTTCGGTCGGCGCCGGCGACAGCCACTTGGTAGGAAACCGCGCCGGCCACGTCGGCGGCGGACGCAGGGTCGCTCGTGGCGTCGATATAGCGATCGACGCCTTTCGTAAATGTGCCGACCTGGGCGCCATCGACGATCTCATCACGAGAGTCCTCATCGTTGTTCCATAGCAGCAGCCAACCGAGCATGGCAACCGCCGAGACAGCAACCGCGGCAATCCCAATCGCCCAGCGCGAGCGGTATTTCCCACCCATTCCACTCATACGAATGACTGTACGCCTCCTGGGAACGACCGGGCTCGTCGTCCATCGCGGCATGCTGGTAGCGCCATTAACACTCCGTTCCACGTCCGTTCATCGTCGGTTGGCCTCGCGTTAAAAGAGCCGCCGGATGCTCATCGGCGGCGGGAGCAGAAGCTCCTGACTGTTCCGGGGGGCATCCTGCATGCGTTTTTCACTCCGTCGCAATGACGACGAGCCCATCGACCTGCTCAACACCATGTGCTCGGCCACGGCCGCACAGTGCCGCTGGGGCTGCGGCGATCAGTGCGCCCATCCCGCGCCAAACCCGACCGAGAACGAGTACTTCGGCGACATCCTCGACCGCTACGTGACGCGACGCGGGATCCTGCGCGGTGTGTCTGCCAGCGCGGCGATGCTCGCCCTCGGCGCGGCCCCGCTGGTTCGCAACATCGGCAACGCGTCCGCTGCAGAAGAGACGGTCTCTGAGGCTCAGAGCGCGAGCGGTCTCGCCTTCACGCCGGTCCTGCTTTCGAACGCCGACACCGTCGAAGTCCCGGCGGGCTACAAGTGGCGCTCGCTGATTCGCTGGGGCGACCCGCTGAACCTCGATTCGGCGCCCTGGAGCACGACCAACTACACGGCGGCGGACCAGCTCGGCCAGTTCGGCTTCAACTGCGACTTCATCGGCTTCTTCCCGCTCGGTGCGAACCGTCCCGACCGCGCAGCGCTCGTCGTGAACCACGAATACACCGACCCGGTGCTGATGTTCGCCGACTACGTGCCCGGGAGCCCGACGAAGGAGCAGGTCGATTACGAATTGGCCTCTCACGGCGCGTCGGTGATCTACATCCAGCGCGACGCAGAAAAGGGCTGGGTCTACGTCCCCGGGGCGGGCCTGAACCGCCGCCTCGATGCGCTCAAGACGACCTACCTGCTCAGCGGCCCGGCCGCCCAGCACGACTGGGTTCGCACGACCGAAGACCCGAACGGCTACTACGTGACAGGCATGCTGAACAACTGCGGCGGCGGCAAGACGCCCTGGGGAACCGCACTCAGTGCCGAAGAGAACTTCAACCAGTACTTCGCCAACAACGGCACGGTGAGCGACCCGCGGAAGAAAGCGGCTCATGCGCGCTACGGCCTGCCGTCCGGCCTTTCCGAGCGGGGCTGGGAGCAGCACTACGACCGCTTCGACCTCGCGAAGGAGCCGA
>JBBSKE010000628.1:0-1545 GCA_038256595.1 Tepidiformales bacterium
CACCACCGCCGCCGTTCCGCGGGCGCCATTCGCGCCGGGGAGCGTTGGGGTTGTAGGCATTGCCATCAGCGACGACCGTGCGGGGCTGGCGCGGGCGGCGCTCCTCTTCGACCGGCGGCTCGAAGGCGGCCAGGTCGGCGAGGCGCGGGTCCTGCGGGCCCATCGGGACGACGGCGGTGCGGAGGCCCGCATCGCGCCGGATGAAGTTGAAGTCGCGCATCTCGCTCGGCTGAACGAGGGTGACCACGAGACCGGAAGCGCCGGCGCGGGCGGTGCGGCCCGAGCGGTGCAGGTAGGTCTTCGCGTCTTCCGGCGGGTCGTGGTGGACCACGATGTCGATGCCGTCGACGTGGATGCCGCGAGCGGCGATGTTCGTCGCGACCAGCACCGGCACGCGGCCGCTCTGGAAGGAGCGGAGGGAGCGTTCGCGCTGGTTCTGGCTCATGCCGCCGTGGAGCGTCCCGGCAGCGATGCCCTGGTCGTCGAGGAGGTTGACCAGGCGGTCAGCGCCGCGCTGGGTGCGAACGAAGAGGAGCGTGCGCTCCGGGCCCGAGGCGATGGCGGCCGTGACGGCAACCTTCTCGTGGGGCTCGACGCCGATGAAGCGGTGCTGCATCGCCGGCTCGTCTTCTTCCGCGATCACGGCTTCGTGATACACGGGATCCTTCTGGTACTTGCGCACCAGGCGGTCGATGTCGCCATCGAGCGTCGCGGAGAAGAGGAGCGTCTGGTGTTCGCCCTCAATGCCGCTCAGGACCTGTTCGATCTGCGGCATAAAGCCGAAGTCCGCCATCTGGTCCGCTTCGTCGAGGACGGCGATCTTGATGTCGGCCATGGAGCAATCGCCGCGACCGATGAGGTCGTTCAGGCGGCCCGGCGTGGCGACGACAATATCGACGCCCCAGCGCAGCATCTGCGCCTGCGGGTTAATCGAAACGCCGCCGTAAATGGCGCCGATGCGAATGCCGCGGCCTTCGGCGACCGGGTGAATCGCCCGGCAGACCTGCACCGCGAGCTCACGCGTCGGCACGAGGACGACGGCGGCGGGGCGATGGGGCTTGCCCTTCTTGAGGCGTTCAATCATCGGAAGGCCGAATGCGAGCGTCTTGCCAGAGCCGGTGCGGGCTTTGCCACAGACGTCGCGGCCAGCGATGGCGTCGCGAATGGTCATGACCTGGATCGGCGAGGGCTCGGTGATGCCCATGCTGCCGAGAATCTCGACGGTCCGAGGGGACAGGCCGAGGTCAGCGAAGGTCAGCGTTTCCGTGGCGTCTACTTCCGCAGTCGCCTCAAGGATGGCTTCTTCTTCGAATTCGTTGTCGATATTGACGTTGTTTTGCCCGGTCGCGAGTGCGTCCGCAGGCTTACCAGTAATTTCTAGCAGGGTAGAGACTCTCCAAAAGTGTTGTGTTTGTTTTCGAGCGAAAGTGAGGGCCGGTCCGGCATAACCTCAACCACCGCACACACCAACACGGTCCAGAGGAAGTCCCGGGGGCACGCCAACAGCGTGCGCTCTCTTGCATAAAACCATAGCACACGTTCCAC
>JBBSKE010000629.1:0-1527 GCA_038256595.1 Tepidiformales bacterium
ACCGAGAAGACGCTCGTCCCGGCAGTCAGGAAGAGCGTGCTGAAGCTTTCGCCACCGAACGCGAGGTTCGCGGCGTGCTCATCGGTCTCGAAAACGCCGAGATACTCGCCTGCGGCCGAATGCACCGAAACGCCACCAGCGCCGGTCGTCCAGAGGCGGCCTTCGGTGTCGATTTTCATGCCGTCCGGCGCGCCGGGCCGCTTGTCGGCCTTCTGATCGACGAAGAGCGTCCGTTCGCCGAGCGAAAGGTCGCTATTGACCGGGAAGCGCCAGATGAGCCGCTCGGCCGAGTCGCCGATGTAGAGAATCGACTCATCCGGCGAGAAGGCGAGGCCGTTCGGGCCTGTGAAACCCTCGGGGACGACCAGGCTCAGCGTGCCATCCGGGTCGATCCGGTAGACGCCCTGGAAGGTCAGGTCCTGCTTCTGGCCTTCGTAGCCAAACGATGGCTTGCGGCGGCCCGAATCGACGCCGTAGTTCGGGTCCGTGAAGAAAATCGTGCCGGAAGAGTGGACCACGAGGTCGTTCGGGCTGTTGAACGGCAGGTTGTCCCACTGGGTCGCGAGCGCGGTCATCGCCGTCGGGTCGCCATAGGGCGCCTTCGAGACGCGCCGCCCGCCATGCTCGCAGGCGAGGATGTTGCCAGCCGCATCGAGCGTCAGACCGTTCGACCAGCCACTCGGCCTGCGATAGACCTCGGCTTCGGTCATGCCGGGCCGCCAGCGGTGCATGGTGTTGCCCGGGATGTCGCTAAACACGAGGGCGTTGTCCGCCGCGACCCAGATGGGGCCCTCGGTGAAGCCGAAGCCGCCGCACAATTTGGTCGCCTCGGAGCGAAGCAGGTCGGAGATGCCGTTGTCGTCTTCAATTCGCATAAGGCCCGGATTCTGTCACCGACACCCGCGCGAAGCAACCACGCGCATTACACCCGCATCATCGGCGGGCGTACGGACTGCGAGAACACCACTTCCATGTCTCCCTGGATGTTCTCCACTTCGACGGAAATGTGGCCTTCGTTGTTCGTGAAACGCAGATCGACCGACCCGTGCCCGGCGCGAAGATTCTTGATCTCGAGCCAGTGCACCCATGCCGGGAGGACTGGCCGCGTCACCGAGATGCGATCCCCCGGAAGCGGCTCGATGCCCAGCAACGAGATCATCGCGAACGGCACGCTCGCCACCGACCACGCCTGTGGCCGAGAGCTCACGGGATACGGTGTGGGGACCGCGCGCAGTTCCCGGCGGTCGCCCGAGAACAGTTCCGGCACCTGGTAATCCGGGAAGGCCATCGCCATCTCAAGGAGCGCCGAGCCGAGCCGCTGTGAGTCCGCGTCCAGCCCGTAGCGGCGGAATCCCGCGAGGATGAGCGCGTTATCGTGCGGCCAGACTGAGCCCGTGTGATAGCCGATGGGGTTGAATCCGATGGTGCGGGAGCTGAGCGTGCGCACGCCCCAGCCGCTGAAAAGGTCCGGCTCCATCAGCGTTGCAACCACCTCTTCCGCCTGCAACGGGTCCGCAGCGCCGACCC
>JBBSKE010000630.1:0-1524 GCA_038256595.1 Tepidiformales bacterium
ATCGGTGGGCGCACAGACTGCGAAAGGACCACTTCCATATCGCCGCGAATGTTCTCGACTTCGACGGCGATGCGGCCGTCGTTGTTCGTGAAAAGCAGGTCCACGGACCCGTTCCCCGCGCACAGATTCTTGATTTCGAGCCAGTGTACCCACGCCGGGAGGAGCGGCCGCGTCACCGAGATGCGATTCCCCGGCAGCGGTTCGATGCCAAGCATCGAGATCATCGTGAATGGCACACTCGCCGCCGACCACGCCTGCGGCCGCGAACTCACCGGGTAGGGCGTCGGGACCGCGCGGAGTTCCCGCCTGTCGCCGGAGAACAACTCCGGCACCTGGTAGTCCGGGAAGGCCATGGCCATCTCGAGGAGCGCCGAGCCGAGCCGCTGAGCCTCCGCATCGAGCCCGTAGCGCCGGAATCCCGCGAGAATGAGCGCGTTGTCGTGCGGCCAGACCGAACCCGTGTGGTAGCCGATGGGATTGAAGCCGATGGTCCGAGTGCTCAGCGTTCGAACGCCCCAGCCGCTGAAGAGGTCCGGCTCCATCAGCGTGCGTGCCACGTCAAATGCCTGCTGCGGGTCCGCCGCGCCCGTCCAGAGCAGGTGCCCGGAGTTGGAGGCGCGCGTCATCACCGGCTGCCCGCGGCCTTCGACACAGAGTGCGTAGCCGAGCCCGCTCGCATCGCCGAACCGTGATTCGAGCGTCTCCAGCGTGGCAGCCATCCGCTCGGCTGCATCGCCAGCATCGCGATCGAGGGCCTTCGCCAGCCGCGCGAACGCTCCATACGCCGCAGCAAGATACCCCTGCACCTCGACCAGCGAGATCGGCGGCTCGACCGGGCGGCCATCCGGCCAGCAGATGCCGTCGGATGAGTCTTTCCAGCCCTGGTGCTCAAGGCCCGCAATCGAGACGCGGGCATAGGCGAGGAGGCCGGCCGGCGTGCGGTCCTGGCTCATGTGGCACCAGTCGAGGGCCCGTTCGAGGGCCGGCCAGATAGCTTCGATGCTCGCGATGTCGCCCGTCCAGCGAAGGTATTCGTCTGCCGCCATCACGAACAGCGGGGTTGCATCGACGCTTCCGAAATACCGCCCGAACGGCACGTCGCCGGCGTTCGCGAGTTCCCCCCAGCGCAACTCGTGCGGAATTTTGCCGGGCTCGGCGTCATGCGCGGGATCGATCTCCCAGGCCTGGTGCTTCGCCAGCGCGAGCAGCGCCTGCCGCAAGATTCCCGGCTGGAAGGCGGCCAGTTCCATCCCCGTGATCAGCGAATCGCGCCCAAAGAGGGTGTCGAACCAGGGTGCGCCGGCGGCCACGAATGTCATCCCGTCCGCTGTCGTCTCCAGCGCGCGGACGTCGAGGAGCGCCCGATCGAGCGCCGCGTTCAACACTTCGTTATCCGTGACGATGCGCGTGCTGGCTTCGAGCCACTCTTTCTGCTGACGTTCGACGCGCGCCGCCGCCTGCAACCCCGGGCGGCCGTGGTCCGGCATCGCCTGGCCGGATTCGAAAAATGCACGCACTTCGACG
>JBBSKE010000631.1:0-1521 GCA_038256595.1 Tepidiformales bacterium
CCGCCTGACTGGAAGAGGTAGATCACCCGCTTGGCCTTCGGGACGAAATGCGGCAGGTCGCGGAGGCCGGGGTTCGATTCGGGCGGCGAGCCGCCGCTCGTCGCCACGGCGCGGTTGCCGCCCAGTCCCGCCAGCGATGCGAAGGCCGCCGCCCCCAGCGATCCGGCGGTGCGGCCCAGGAGATAGCGCCGCGTCATCCGCAGTTGAGCTCGCTGGGAGGCACTGGAGTCGTGCGAAGAATCCATGATGGGGACTCGGCTTACTTGGCTGGTTAGGGACAAAACTCTAGTTGCGCGTAACGGCTTCGTCGAGGTTGAGGATCACCAGGGCCACGTTCGTCCAGGCGGCATGCGTCACGGGGTCGAGCGAGCCGTCGCGAGGGGACTCGCCTGTCGACAGCAGGGCGTCGGCAGCGGCGGGATCGGCGGCGTAGGAGGCCCGCTGCTTTTCGAACTCGGCGGTCAGAATCGCCGCTTCTTGCTCGGTGGGGCGGCGAGCCGTCACGAGTTCGAACCCATGCGCCACGGCGGCGGCGACGTCTCCCGCGCCAGCCTTCGCCATCCGCTGGGCCAAATGGCGGGCGGCCTCGACGAACGCGGGGTCGTTCAGCAGCACCAGCGCCTGGAGCGGCGTGTTGGTTCGCTCGCGGCGCACCGTGCACGTTTCGCGGCTCGGGGCGTCGAGCGCCGTCAGGTTCACCGGCGGAACCGATCGCTTCCAAAAGGTGTACAAGCCGCGACGATAGAGATCGGCGCCATGGTCTTGCTCGAACAGTTGGGCCGTGAACTTGTAGTTTGTCTTTTGATGAGCCAACTCGCCCCAGAGGTCGCCCGGTTGGTAGGGATTGACGCTGCGGCCCCCGATCCGCGGATCGAGCAGCCCCCCTGCGGCCAGCGCCTGATCGCGAAGAAACTCCGCCGGCATGCGAAACCGCGCACCCCGCGCGAGAAGCTGATTTTCGGGATCAAGCGCAATCGAACGGGGCGAGGCGACGGAGGATTGCCGGTACGCCGCCGAGGTGACCATCAAGCGGAGCATCTGCTTGACGTCCCAGCCATTCTCCATGAATTCAACGGCCAGCCAGTCGAGCAGGTCGGGGTCGGTCGGCCAGGAACCTTGGAGGCCGAAGTCTTCCGAGGTCTTCACCAGCCCCGTGCCGAAGAGCGCTTGCCAAAGCCGGTTGACCGTGACTCGGGCGGTGAGCGGATGCCCGGGCGCCGTCAGCCAGCGGGCGAGCGCGAGCCGATCGCGAGGCCCCTCCGCTGGGAGCGATGGAAGCACGCTCGGCGTACCGGGCGATAGCTCGACGGTGGGGCTAGTGTATTGCCCGCGGTCGAGGAGGAACGTTTTGCGAAGCTCGTCGCGTTCGGCCATTACCATCGTCGATGGAATGGCGGCCTGGAGTTGCTCGATCTCCGCTCGTCGCTCGCCGAGAGTCGCTGAAATACGGTGGTAGTCCGCGTCGGCGAGTTGGTTGGCGCGGAAGTAGTCCCGCACCGAGGAGGCTTGCTCTGGCGTTCG
>JBBSKE010000632.1:0-1519 GCA_038256595.1 Tepidiformales bacterium
CGCGGCGTGTGCGTCGCTGGGATTCGTCCAATAACCACAACGAGGGAACAACGCAAATGGAATTCCGAGAAAAGCCGGAGATCGTCGCCTTCCGCGAAGAGGTCCGCTCCTGGATCGCCAACGACCTTAGCCCCGAAGAGCGCAGCACCGAGGGCGGCGGCCTCACGCCCGACCAGAGCTACGAGCGCGTTCTCGCAGTTCGCAAGAAGCTTTCCGCCAAGGGCTGGGCGGCGCCGGCCTGGCCGAAGGAATACGGCGGCATGGGCATGTCCGTGCGCCAGCAGGCCGTCTTCAACGAGGAACTCTCCTACAACCGCGTCCCCGGCCCGGACTTCATCGGCATCAACTACGTCGGCCCGACGCTCATGCTCTACGGCACCGAAGAGCAGAAGAAGCGCTTCCTCCCGGCCATCCTTTCCGGCGAAGAGAAGTGGGCGCAGGGCTACAGCGAGCCTGGCTCCGGCTCCGACCTCGCCTCGCTCCAGACCCGCGCCGTCGTCGATGGCGACGAATTCGTGGTCAACGGCCAGAAGATCTGGACCTCTGGCGCCCACCGCGCCGACTGGATCTTCCTCCTCACGCGCACCGACCCGGACGCACCGAAGCATCGCGGCATCAGCTACCTGCTGGCCGATATGCGCTCGCCCGGCATCACGGTTCGCCCGCTGGTCAACATGGCCGGTTCGCATGAGTTCAACGAAGTCTTCTTCGAAGACCTCCGCGTGCCGCGCGCCCAGCTCATCGGCGAGATGAACCGCGGCTGGTACGTCGGCATGGCGACCATGGACTTTGAGCGCTCGGCCCTCGGAGGCAACGCCGGAAACCGCCGCGACCTCGAAGACCTCATCCAGGAGATTAAGTCCCGCCCGGAGCCGATCTCCAGCGCGACTCGCTCGGAACTCGCCGACCGCCAGGTCGAAGTCGATGTCACGCGGCTCCTATCGCTGCGTATCCTCTCCATCCAGGAGAAGGGCGGCGTCCCGAACCACGAGGCCTCGATTGCGAAGCTCTTCACGTCGGAGCTAAACCAGCGCATCGCCCGCACCGCACTCCACGCCCTCGGCATGGATGGCCAGGCGCCGCGCACCGAAGGCCAGTCCAAGTGGACCCACGCCTACATGCGCACCGTCGCCGCGACCATCGCTGGCGGCACGAGCGAAATCCAGCGCAACATCATCGCCACCCGCGGCCTCGGGATGCCTCGCGGCTAATCCGGCGGCACGGTTCGTCACCATCGCAAAGGGCTGGCTCGCATTTCGCGGGCCAGCCCTTTTAGTTTGTCTGCGAACGAACTCGTCAGGGAGCCGGGCAGGCCGTTGGTTCGATGCATGTCCCGAGTTCGTCGCCCGTTTTGGCCACTTCTACCTCAGTGCGATGCGCGTCCGCATAAGCGTCGTGGCGAACACCTCTAGCCATCGCGGCGAGCCATCGAAGGCGACGAGGCCGTAATCGAGCTGCCACGAGAAGGTGCCGTTTGTAATCGGCACTTGTTCGCCGTCGATGATGCCTTTGATTGAGC
>JBBSKE010000633.1:0-1505 GCA_038256595.1 Tepidiformales bacterium
CTCGCGCGCGCCAGCTTCGAGCAGGGCAAAGGCGATGCCCCGGGCCGCGCCACCCGCTCCGAGCAGCAGGAATTTCCGTCCGGCGGGGTCGAAGTTCGATTCGTTGCGAAGGGCGGCGACGAATCCGGGGCCATCGGTGTTGAAGCCGAAGAGGCGGCCATCGCGGTTGACGATCGTGTTGACCGCGCCGACTCGCGAACTCTGGCCGCCGAGTTCGTCGAGGTAGGGGAAGACCGCTTCCTTGTGGGGAATGGTCACGTTCGCGCCGAGGCAGCCGGGTTCGCGGAGGGCGGCGATGCGCGCCGGAAGGAGTTCGTCCGGCGTCTCCCAGAGTTCGTAGGTGACGTCCAACCCGTGCGCACGGAAGGCGGCGCCCTGGAAAACGGGCGAGATCGAGTGGGCCACGGGCCGCCCGATGATGCCGACGGCGCGGGTCATCGGCTGCCCACTGTGGCGACATTCACGTTGTGCTGGTCGAGCGTCTCGGCGAACGCGTGCGAGCCATCCGCCTTGATCGAGTCGGCGACGAAGTAAAAGTAGTTCGTGGTCGCCGGGTTCGCGACCGCTTCGATCGAGGCGAGGCCCGGGTTCGTAATCGGCCCCGGGGGCAGGCCGGGATTCTGGTAGGTGTTGTAGGGCGACGGATTAGCGAGGTCGACGAGCGTGAGTTCCGTCTTCCAGTAGCCGAACTCGAGCACGCTGACGGGGTCGAGAGCGGCGGCGAACTGGGTCGTCGGGTCGGCGTCGAGCTTCATGCCGATCCGCAGGCGGTTGCAATAGACCCCGGCGATCATCGGCCGCTCCGACGGCTTGCCGGTTTCCTTTTCGACGATCGAGGCCAGGATGATGGCCTGCCGCGGGGTTGCGACCGGGCAATCCCGCGCCCTCTTGGCCCACAGGTCGCCGAGTGTCCTGGTCATCGCCGACTCCATCCGGCCAACCACCTTGGCCCGGCTCTCGCCGCGCTCATAGCCATAGCTGTCGGGCAGCACCGACCCCTCTTCGATCGGCGGCAATGGCCCGGTGAGAAAGGCATTGGCGGCAAGCTTTTCCGATACCAGGATCGCGGGCATCCCCTCGGTCACGGTGATCAGCCGCTGCACCGGTCGGCCGTTCTGGAGCAGGTCGAGGATCGCGGCGCCGCTCGAATGCGCCGGTATCTCGAATTCGCCGGCCTGGATGTGCCCGCTCCCGCCAAGGATACGCCCGAGATAATACCAGCTTCGTCCGCGAATCGCGCCAGCGGCGGCAAGCGTGCGCGCGGCACTCGCCTGGGTCGATCCTTCGCGGATGGTCACGGTCGCAGGCCTTTCCAGCGGCCCCGGCCCCCACCAGGTCCAGCCGATCGCAACCAGTGCCAGCGCAGCCAGCACCAGGCCGAACTTGATCGGCTTGAACTCGAGCTCAAGAAGTTTGATCACCTCAAGCCCGCGGCGCTGACGCCCGTCACTGCAGTGCGCGATGTCAGTGCGACGCCGCCTCCCACGATCATTCCTGGTGATCGA